>JAEWME010000274.1 GCA_023393265.1 Bacteroidota bacterium
GACATTCAGCAATTTAATACCATCCACACTTTCGATGGCATCGGTTATTTGTTTGATTATTTTTTCATCTCTTCCTTCCGAAAAATTCGGAACACATTCAATCAGTTGTTTCATATTTATTTAAGACGTTAGATATCAGATGTTAGATTTTAGATACAAGCATCAGGCTTTAGGTATCAGGAAAACCAGTAACTCGCAACCCGAAACCCGCATCACGATTGCACTTCACCATTTAAAATCACCGTTTCAATCAGGTTGGAACCGAATGAGTACGGAATCACGGCATACGACGAAATTTCTTTGGTAACAAACAGATTAGCCACCTTCCCTTTGGCAATGCTGCCGTAACTTTCGCTGATGCCCATCGCATAGGCCGAATTGATAGTCGTTGCATGAATCGTTTCTTCGGGTGTCATACCGTATTTCAGGCAGCCCAGCGACTGTACAAGACTCATGTTTCCTGAAGGCGACGAACCCGGATTGTAGTCGGAAGCCAGCGCAACGGGCAATCCGGCATCGATCATTTTACGCACAGGAGCCAGTGGCATATTCAGGAAAAATGCGGCACCTGGCAAAACGGTTGGCATGGTTTCGCTGCCTTTAAGCGCCGAAATTTCGGTTTCGCTCAAATATTCGAGGTGGTCGACTGAAATAGCGTTGTACTTGATACCAACCTGAACACCGCCGGAGTTGGCCAGTTCGTTGGCATGCAGCTTTCCCTGAAGGCCAAATTTGATGCCTGCCATCAGGATTCGTTCGGTTTCTTCCGGTGTAAAAAAGCCTTTATCACAAAATACATCGATGTAATCAGCCAATTCCTCGGCGGCAATTACAGGCAGCATTTCATGAATCAGAATATTCAGGTATTCTTCGCGGTTGTTACGGTATTCAAGCGGAAAAGCATGGGCCAGAAAAGTGGATTTGATCATCAGCGGCGAATGCTGCTTCATGCGCCGGATGACGCGCAACATTTTCAGTTCCGCTTCGGTGGTTAGGCCGTATCCGCTTTTGATTTCGACCGCGCCGGTGCCCAAAGCAGCAATCTCCGCTAAACGTACCATCGAATGCTCAAACAGTTCGTCTTCGGTCATTTCTGCCAGATGTCTGGCTGAATTTAGGATTCCGCCGCCCCGTTTGGCAATTTCTTCGTACGACAGGCCTTTGATGCGATCGACAAACTCGGCTTCACGCGTGCCAGCGAAAACCAAATGCGTGTGCGAGTCGCAGTACGACGGGAAAACCATCCGGCCTGTGCAGTCGATTTCCATCACCATGTCGTCGGCTTCAAAATCGGCTTCATCCAGTTTCTCCATCGGCCCGAAATCCGAAATCAGTTCGTCTTTCACCACCAGAAAAGCATTTTTGATCGTCTCCACTGTTGCCATCGACTTTCCGGCAACCCAAAGGCGGCGCTTCCTGTCTACCTGAACCAGCTCCTTGATATTCTGCAAAATCAGCCTCATAATTTTTCAAGTTGTATTCTTTCAAAAAGTTATTCAAGCTTCACTTGTCGCCCGAAAAACCGGTAACCAATTACGGAAAGTCGGCACATTAATTCAATGTGTTTGGTCATACAAATCGCCCATTCGTGGCGGAATTCCGGTTTACACACAAAATACGACGATTTTGCTGATATTTTTTATTCCGAAAGCAAAAAGCCTGTGCAAATTCAGGAACGAACTCGCAGCAGGGTTTGGAAAGGAAGCAGGCACATGAAATCAGGCACCGATATATTAAAAAAATGAGATTTCCGGTGTAAAGATTTGATTAAATTTTTCTTCAGGAAAAGACTATCCCGCCTCATTTTCAGGAAAATAAAAAAAGTCCCTCCCCGCCAGGCAGGAAAGGACTTCAGTCAAATTATGAGAAGCTGGACTTGAATTTATTTTTACTTCAGAATTGAAGTTTTTCCAGAGGTTATCTTTTCACTTCAGAACAGGCGTTCAAGATCACTGAACAGCAGATCCTTTTTTTATTTCGTCGAACAGAGCTCTAAAACAGGCGGTCTGACTTTCGGGCCCCGTGGCTGGTTTCCGGCCATAAAATTCGTCAAGGAACGCGCCTGCTCCCGACCATACCGTTTGTAACATACCCTGATATTTATCTTTCAGTTCTTTGGTTGCCTGAGCGCGAAAACGGTACATATCCTGGGTCTGTTTCACTGCCAGGTCGGGCTTGCGCCAGGGGCAGGTAACTACCGGCAAACCCTTCATGGCAAACATTACCGGCGTCTGATCGGCACGTTCGTAATGCCAGTCGCAAATCATCACATCTTTGTAAATCAAATCGATAGCGCGGTGGGTATTGTTCATACTGGCTTCCCACATTCCCATTCCGGTTGTTTTCCCGTCGATGAGCCGGTCGCCCCAAATCCAAAGCTGGCGATGGTTTTCGGCCAGATGGTTTCTAAGCAGGTTTACTTCGCCCGCAAAGAGCTCGGCTTTGTCGCGGCCACCACAGCGCGGACATTTGTCGTCGCCAATGTAAAACACTTCGTCCATCCCGGCGTGAAAAGCATCCGCTCCAAATGCGTCACAAATTTCGTCGATCAGCTCGAAAACAACTTTGTGCAATTCAGGATGAAGCGGACAATAACTTTTGCAATATAAACCATCGGCATTGGGCCATTCGTATTTTTCGGGCATTTGCACATTGGGCGTTTCATCAAACTGCGGATACACAGCCAAAAGCTTTCCTGTTTTTGAAGCCCACGACTGATGCCCCAGCATATTGATCTGCGGAATCAGCCGGATGTTATGTTTTTTGCAAACATCAACCATCTTTTTGATATCGGCTTTCGAAAGCGCACCTTCATCACGCAGTTCAGGATGCTTCTCGAACTGGTAATTATAGTCGATGCGAACAATCAGCGTATTCACATTGCGGGGAGCAAGCTCCTGATCGATAAATTTAACAAACTCGTCGAGATGAGCGGCATCGGGTCCGCCAATACAAAAACCGCGGACGGGCAACACATCCTGCGATTTTGCAACCATTGCAAAAAACAGGATTCCAACAAACAGGATTAACTTTCTCATGATAAAAGGTTTTATTTAGTTACACATCAAAGCTTTAAACGAATATGTATCTTAGAAAGCAGGGCAGCAAAACCGACCATTGCCAGCGCCCAGCAGATTGATCCGCCAACAGCCAGCAACTGGCTCGTTTCCTGTTTGTAGAAAAACAGCGGCCATCCAAGTCCCCATACCGCGAAATAAATGACATCAGGAGCGAGATAGGTTGTCAGCGAATTTTGCCCGGCTGGCTTAAACAGCGCTGCCCAACGGTATTTTCCATGCCGGTCGATAATCATGAACAGCGATGCAAAAACCAACATACTAATGCCGTCGCAAATCATTCCCCAGCTTGGTGTACCCTGTATTTTGGAAATGATGAACCAATTCCGGAGGAAAAAACCAACAGCGAGCGACGCAATTCCGGCACCAGCAATAATCAGCGACCGTTTTTCGATAGACAGGTGAGATAAATTCAGCACCTGACTGATGACCAATCCGGCCAGTACAATTGAAGGCACATTGCCGTCGATAATCACACCAAAAACCGGATTGAGAAAATTCAGGAAACCGAGCATTCCCGATTGCGACAGAATATTCATCGCAATGAAGAAAACACACACGCCAACCGAGGCAATCAGGCTACTGCCAACCAGCAAACCGGTTAACGCGGCAACCAGGTAGCCCCAGCCTATCAGTCCCAGGATTCCCCACCAGCCGGTTACCAGCCAGGAGACATGTTCGGCATCGCCCGCTTTAAAAATGGCAGCCAGTGTGATCAGGCCAACTACACCAAGAATTTTGAGACCGAGAAAAAGGTTTTTCAATTTGGGTTTATCCGGATAGGTGTTCCAAACCAGGAAAACAGAAACGTACATCAGGATAGACCACAGGTTGTGGTTGATGCCGCTCAGTTCCGAATTCAGGCGCCCCTGGTTCATCATCAGAACGCCGATGAGGAGCAGGCTGATGGTCCGAATCAGGATATGGAGCAAAATCTGCCCGTTGCCATCTCCTTTCTGGCGACGCGACCTGATGGCGTAAGGAATCGACATTCCGACCATAAAGAGGAATCCGGGGAAAACCCAGTCGGCAAGGCCCATTCCGTCGAAATCGCCTTTGGCATGTACCATCCATTCGGGTACGCCGGGTTCAAACAAATCGTTCACAAACAACATCAGGAACAGGGTTAGCCCGCGCATGATGTCGATGGAAAGAATGCGGCTTGGTTTCGCAGTTGTGTCGCTCATTGCATTAATCTTTACTGTTTATCACCAAAGACATTTCCTTTTTTGTCGCTGGCAATTACCCAGCGCAAAGCCGAAATAACTAACTGGTTTTGGGTGGCATCGGTAAAAATCTCCGATCCGTGTCCCATATTCAGGTATATCATCCGGTATTTCGTGTTTGTCCATACCACCGGGAAATCGCCGTCGGGAACGATGTCTTTCAGTCCGAACGGATAATTATCCGGAGAAAGGCTTACCAGCACTTTGATGTCCTTGCTTTCGCGCGGACTTGGCTTCCACTGATACCATTCATTAATAGGCGAAATGAAACTGGCCGGCAAACCTTTGGTTACCGGGTGCTTCAAGTCGTCGACCACCAGTTTTGCAGGCATAGGCGGCCAGTTGTTGCGGTAGAAAACACCTCCGCCAAGAAACTGAAGTCCCCACGGCCAGTTGGTTGAACGATCGTTATAGGCAGCCACATGAAAACCATACCACCCGCCGCCGTTTTCCATATACCTGCGGAAAGCTTCGCGCTGCTTTTCGTCGTGCGGAAAGTCGTTGAGCATCATCACCAGTTGGTAATCCTTCAACTTAGCATCGTTCAGGTCGTTCATGGTGCTGGTGGTATCAAAAACAAACCCGTTGCCAATAGTCAGCGCTTTAAAAAATTTGATGGCATCGTAAGCAAATTCGATGTGTGCCGACTCGACATGCTTGTTATAAAATGCCAGCACTTTGAAGCGCGGAAACTGGGCTTCCGACTGGCCTGCAGCCAAGAGCAGCGCCAGTGCAATCAAAGTAATTCTGAAATAGTTGGTTGGTTTCATTCTTTGGTTGGTATAAGTTTTATTTGTTACTGATACAATTTACAGTTTTTCGTTATTTGCCAGCTGCCCACAAAATGGCATTGCCAAACATCGTTTTAAATTCGGCTGTTTTCAGCAAGTTGGCATGGTGTCCCATCAGGAAATAAACGTTGCGGGCTTTCACTTTGTCGTTTTGCCAGATCACCGGATGATCGCCCATTTTAATATCGGAAGCAGGCTGATAGCTCGATTCGTCGACATTGGCCAATACATGCACATTCGGACGCGGGTTTTTATCAAAAGTGTACCATTCATCATCCGGAATCACAAAAGTATCCGGAACTCCTTTCATCACCGGATGCTTGGCATCTTCCACATGTACCGTTCCGGTAGCAGTGGCCGCAATGTAATTTTTAAACCGAATGCCACCCATGAACTCCGAAAACCAGTTCCACATCGGGTAGCCGTCGAATTCGCCAAGCAAACTTGCGTGATGGAAGCCGACCCAGCCAATGGTGCCATTTTCGATACACTTGATGAAAGCATCTTCAGCTTCTTTGCTCCAGGTGTACGGCGGATAGTTCAACTGAATGAACACCTTGTACTCCGATAGCATCTGGACATTTATTTCAGAAGCATGGTTTATGACTTTGTACTCGAAATTGTTCTCGGCCGAAAACGTGTTCAGCCAATCGAGCGCGGCCACAACAAAACCTTCGTGGAGTCCGCCACGTTCGGTTAACACAAGGGCCTTAAACTTCGGGCTTTTAGCCCACGACATTTGCGACAGGCACAATACCAACAGCAAAGCACCTATCCTGATTGAATATTTAAACAGTCTCATTTGAAATTTTTTTTAAGTTTTATTTGATGTTCAATCGATTGCTCAGACCATATTTTCAGCTATCCTGAAAAAGAATAAACTGAAAATCTGAATCCGGATTTTGCTTGCCTGCCGTCGGTTCCTGAATTTCGGGCTGCCTTGCTAAGATAGGAAATTCAGGAGCAAACTGCCGACAATTTTCCGGCTAATATTCGCTTGCCAGCGAAACCCATTTCCCGGCCGAAGTAACCCACACTTCTTTGTAACAAGAGGTGTTGGTTTGCGGCCAGTAAGGTACATCTTCGTTACCCAGCGACCGAATGCCGACGGGCATCTCACCCACCGATTCTCCTGACGAGAAGTTATCCATCTGCGGATAATTCCAGCCTTCGCCAGAAATCAGCGACTGGCCAAACGGGTTTTTGCCCACCACCCAATACAACTGTTCGCGGCCAATGCGAATCAGTTCGTCGTCCTTCAGGAATTTACCACAGATAACTGCCGCTTTTCCCATCGAAAGGTGAACTGCAGAGTTTCCGTTGAAAATGCTGAACCAAACCGGAAAGCGTTTCAGGTAATGGGTCTCGTCGAGTTTCACGCCATTTTTTAGCTGCTCGGTGTAGCTCTCTTTGGCATTGGACGGCATAAAAAGGTGCAGGTGATTAAAACTGTCGTCGTCCTGATTTTCATCAACGCCATAAACGCCGCTCGCCAACATGCCGTAAGGAGCCGTGAAAGGCATCAGGCTTTTCAGGTAGCCGCCGTATAGTTCTATCGACTTTTTCCACTTTGCAAAGTCGGCATGACTAGGCTGTGTCCGGCAAAGCAGTTCGAGTGCCTGCATGTACACCTGTTCCCGCGACTGATGGTTGTAATGCACAATCACCTTTTTCGACTGGTCGCGGTAGAAAAAACCGCTGATTTTAGTATCGGTTCCTACCGGATCGACGCGTTGGCAACCAAGGGTATAGTTTATAAAATCGCGCGCTTTTTCGGCATAATACGTTTCGCCCGTGAGTTTATACAACATGCTTGCAGCCCACGACGCAGTTGCCATGTACTGGCTCCGCGAGGTATTGTAGCTGTGCTCGTACATAAACTGAAACTCGTCCATTCCTTTGGCGTCATACTTTTCGATGGCGAAACCAAAATCTTCTTTCGCCACTTTTCGCAGGTGCTCCTGAAGGGCGGGATCGTTGTCAAGTGTCAGCGCCGCATAAGCTTCATAAACAGAATACAGGAAATTGTCGAACGAATTGTTTTGCACGCGCACCGAAGTGATGTCGTCATACGAACCTACAATTCCGTCCTGCCAGATGAGCAAACCCATGCTGCTACCGTGGTAACCATCGCCATATCGGTTCTTCAGGATGAAATCGAGGCCCCATTCGCCTTCTTCTCTCAATCGCGCCGCCAGCGCCGGATTTTTATCCTTCAGTAAACTGTATGCTTCCAGAAAATTGTAGGTCACATCGCCCGTTTGAAGCGTTTGCTGCGACAAGTCGCCCGCATCGTGCCAGCCACCCGAATAAGCAATTCGCTGGCCGTTGTGCTCCGAAAAAAGATCGACGTGACAATCACCGTGTTTTCCGGGAACTGCATACCCGCAACGCTGGCAAAACACAAAATTTAGGATCCGCCAGAGCGAATTTTCCCATACATTTTCGCCGATACGAAATGGCTGCGACGAAATATCACCAACCTTAATCCGGTAATTTCCCGGCTTGTTAAAATCGGAGAAATCGAGCACCGAATAGGTACCGGTTGTAGTTGTTTGTTGATTTACCTTTCCTGAATAAACCGATTGTCCCGAAGCAGCATCCACCAGGCTGAAACCGTTTTTCTGACCTGTTTCACCCAGGTTGACAATGGCAGTTTTCGGGCCGTTTAGCTGATAACCTGAAGTGGAATACACCAGTTTATTTTCACCGGGCTGCCATCCGCTCACCTGCTCCGGATTTTCGATTTGTTGCAGTTCTATTTGGTCGATGTAATAAATAACCGAATCGCCGGTGGTTTGGTCTTTTCCTTTCAGGCTGACACTGAACCCAATTTGAGCAATATTATCGCGCTGATATTCATCCAGATCGAGAAAGCAGCTATTCCATTTCCGGTTTTCGAGGTGCACCAGGTGGTCGCCGTCCTGCCGGTTAAAACCCGCTTTGGTTGCCTGCGCCCGATTGTTGATGTAAAAATCGACATTGATGACACGGGCACCGTCGCAATCAGGATAAATCTGAAAAACAATGCGGTTATACTTTTCCCAGTTCTGGCCGCCCACAGTTAGCGTGGCAGCGCAATTTCCATAAGTGGCATAGTCGGGATCGGATGGAGAACCTTTCGCCCGCTTCCCGGTGAAAGTCGGGAATTCCATCCGCAGGCTCCCTTTTCCCGAAATGGTTTGGGTTAGCGATTTAGAGATTTTGCCCAATCCTGAATGTTTCCAGTTGGCCATTTCGGTTGCCGCAATGAGCGGCTGTGCAGCCAGCACTTTTTTCTGCAGGCTCATCATTTCGAACGAACGGGCCGGATCGGGCGTTAACGGGCTGTGAATGTTTCCGGTGCGGATTATTTCCTTATCCATCTCTGGATCAGTACTCAGCGGCGTTTGAGCCTGCGCCGCCGCAACTAAACCAGCCATTGCAAAAATGAAAAGCAGCTTTTTCATCTCCTGAAAATTATTTGGCATTGAACGGTGCTTTATAATCTTTTCTCAGGGTGATAATCCCTTCCGAAGGAAAATCTTTGGGAACCTCCTGGGTCACTTTCCCGGTGGCAGCCCACTCTGCTCCGCGCAGCAAGGTTACCTGAAATCCGGTGCATTGCATCGAATAGCACAGAGGCGGATCGTTACCCACATGTCCCATCACGCTTACAAATACACGTCCCTGCCCGTATCTGACGGTCCACAAGATGGGTTCATCGCGGCCGCTTCCATCCAGTTTCGGATCGTCGTAGGTGGTGGCCAATACTTCAACATTTTGCGCCGGTCCGCGGGTTTTGCCGTACAACTCATCCTTGAAATGTTCCCAAACGACGGGAAACCCTTTCAGAATAGGATGTTCGGTTGCGCGGTTGGTTACCGTGAACGGACGCTGCAGAGCGTGATGCCCGGCTTCTCCCGGAGCGTAGTCGTATACGGTCCGCCCGTTCTTCCAATAAACATACGGCCCATCTTTTTCATTACGACCATTCCAGGCGCCCATCCCAATCATTTTATTGTATTCGGCCCAATCGTCCATTGGTACGATTGATGAGTGAACAACCACTACGCCACCGCCATTGGCCACATACTGTTCGAAGCTTTTCCTTGTTTTTTCGGCCCAGGTATTTCCGCCATAGTTGATGATCACCAAATCGTATTGCGAAAAATCGGGATTGTACTGGTTCATGTCACCGTCCCAATCAGGAGTTACTTTGATGTCAACCGTAAAAAGGCCGCTGTTTTCGAGTATCTGTTTGATGGCATCGCTCCCGCCCTGCCACCAGTGTGCCCCGTCCTGCCCGGTTACAATCATTGCTTTTATCTTGGCCTTTTCCTGCGTTTTGGCAACACCCGTCAGCGCGAGGAAAACACACAAAAGCAGCAAAACCGGTTTCTTTAAATATTGTTTCATGTGCATTATTTGCTAAGTATGTTATAAACCGTTTTCAGCATCGCTTCTTCCACATCGTCGTCGTCATACGACCAGTACATGCCACCGGCCAGGTTGCGGTCGAGAATATACTGGCATTTGATGCCGAGCGACTTCAGATTTTCGTAGGTATAAATCATTTCGCCTTTGGCATTGGCCAGATAAGGCACCAGCGCCACTTCGTCCCATTTCACCTGAAATTTGGTTTGCCTGTCGAGACTTTTGTAGTCAACAGCACCAATGGCTTTGCGGTCGCCTTTTCCGTAGAAAGGCATGCCCATTAACAGCTTGTTGGCCGGAACACCAGCTTTAAGATGTGCATCGACTGATTCTTCGCAGGTTATTCCGCCAGCCATTTCGGAGCGGTAGAGCGGTGCGTGATGATGTGGCGGCATCGCCATATCGTAGGCCATGATGTTCACGAAATCGATGTAAGGATCTATTTCCCTGAAGTTGATATACTCTGCAGTGGCTACAGAAGCCAGTGTCAGCAGTTTTTTCTGTCCGATGGCTTCGCGAATGTCGTGCATCAGGAGGGTAAAGTTTTTGGTATCATCCGGAGAAGAGGAGATTTTAGCAGCATTGCTCGTCGGGTATTCCCAGTCGATGTCGATTCCATCAAGCCTGAAAGCTTCGACCACACGCTGACAATCGGCAGCAAACTGTTTCCGGTTGTTTTCGTCGGCGGCCATTTCGCTAAAACGACCGCTGCCCCAACCGCCAACAGACAAAAGAACTTTCAGCGAAGGGAAATTTTTCTTCAGATCAACAACCGACCGCAGGCGATCCTCATTGTCGATGCGGATACCGTTGAAAGTCTCGTTGACGTGCCCAAATGCATAGTTGATGTGCGTCACATACGCCGGATTGGGCATCACATCGGTCCAGGATGTCAGGTAGGCTACCACTACTTTTTTGCCGAACTCCACTTTGTCGTAGTTCCAAACCACGTTTAAATGATTTCCCTCTTTGTCGACGGTGAATTTTCCATCCTTGAAATATTTTCGGTATAACTCGAATTTGCCATTGTTGTCGCGGTCTTCAAGCACCAAGTCCCTATCCGTAGAAATTGTTACATCAGACACATATTTGACCTCCTTCGAATAGTTATCGATGATGACATAGTAGTTTTTAAACAGATCGAA
>JAEWME010000302.1 GCA_023393265.1 Bacteroidota bacterium
GGATAAAAACGGTTGCAAGGAGAAGACCGTACTTATATACGTCGCGTTTGCCATATTTATCGGCAAGCTTCTTCGAGAATGAGATTCCAACGATCATGAAAATGATGCCACCTGCATTAAACAGGCCGAATCCGGCTGCTATCGGGTCCGATCCGAAGAAATTGATGCCTAAATCGGACAAGCCCGAAATAACTGGACTAATGAAATTCGCCAGAGCTACCGGATCCACATAGTTATTGAAGTAGTACACATACGAACCACCTTTCATGGCGAGGGTTATAAATACAAGGATAGTCAGGCTGAGCATGATGAGCCAGGGCCTGTTTTTCATCAGGTCCGAAACATCGTCTTTTATTGACGACTTTTGCTCAAGGCTTGGAACAATGCGCTCCCTGGTCGAGAAAAAGGTTATCAGTAGCATTACGGTGCCAACGATGGCCATCCAGGTCATTACTGTTTCAATTCCGGCTGCTTTATCGCCATTGCCGGCATAAATAATGATCGGCAGCATAAAGACCTGCACAAAGAACTGTGCAAACATAACAGCCACAAACCGATAGGACGAAATGCTGTTTCGTTCGCCCATGTCGCCGGTGATAACACCACTTAAGGCAGAGTAGGGAAGGTTACTGGAAGCATACAGCATCAGCAATAGCGAGTAGGTGGCTGCCGCATAAATGAGTTTCCCCTTGTACGAAAAATCTGGTGTCGAAAAGGCAAGCAGCGCAACCACGCCAAGTGGAATGGCGGTGTAGAGTATCCAGGGCCTGAATTTTCCCCATCTCGAATGGGTTCTGTCGGCCAGCAGCCCAATGATGGGGTTAAATAAAAATGCAGCAGTCAAACCAACTACGAGCATAATTATCGAGGCATCGTAACTTTTAAGCCCGTAAATATCGGTGTAGAAATAGGCCAAATAGGTAATTAGAGTCTGAAAAACCAGATTAGCGGCTAAGTCGCCCAGACTATATCCGATTTTCTCGAAAACTGAAATCTTTTGAGAGGTTGTTGCCATAAGATAGATTCTTTAAATTTTTATTCAGATTTAGTAATTTTTTGTGATTTGGCTGTTCAGTTTATGATTTGATAATTTTTGTCCGGAAGCATTCTCTAGCGTTTTTCAGGATAAGTAGGTAAACTCCGCGTTTGAGCGATTGCCCGGTAGCTATGTTGCTGTCGCAGGTTCCTTTTTCCACCAGTTTTCCATCAAGCGAATGAATGGAATAACTGTACACCCCGTTTGTGTTTATCCTGAATTGCTGCGAGAACGGATTTGGGCCAATCCGGAAGGGATTCATATTATTTTCAGGAGAAACCGACGACATGATTTCTTCAGATTTTACGATTGAGATTTCTTCCTGATCAGGAATGACATCGAATACCACATAGTTTTGACTGTTGATGGTTGTCACCGAATAATTGGCCGTTTTGCCGTTGGCATATACTTTGGCATTTACCCAGCCTGACGGGAGAACGCGACGTATCGTAAGCGGCACATCGAAAATAGAATTGTCCATGGTGTCTTTTACAGAAATAAGCAGCGAATCGGCGGTGATGGCTGTTTCTGTGAGTGAAACCGAGTTACGCTCGCGAATGTACTTGGCCACATCGCCAAATGTTCCAATCCAGTAGTCCTTTTGGTTATCGTTCATAAACGAAAGGTGAGAGGCCAGCTCTGTCGATTGAACCGGCGACCAGCCACCATCGTCGTCAATACCGTGAATCAGGAATACGCACCAGCCTTTCGTCGATTTTGCTCCGGACACTTTGGTATTGAAATCCTGTGCAAGCTTGATGGAGCCTTGCGTTCCGCATACAATGGAACTGATGTTGAAAAAGTCGGCAGGCGACGACGAAACAATGCTTCCGCTGCAAATTCGGCCAACCATGTAGTATTTTTTTAGTTCGGCCAGGTTTCCCAATATGCAGTTTGGGTAAGCAATTGAAACGCATTTGGTATTGGTGATGTTGCTGTTGATAGCCTTCAGCGACTGTTCCAGTTCTTTGTCCTGCTCTTCGATGCTGAGTGTATTCAGCACCGGGTGCGAGACAGTGTGGCTTCCCACTTCGTGTCCGTTTTCCGAAGCTTTTTTCAAGGCTGTCCAATTGGGGCTCCAACTGGTAACGGTGAAAAAAGTCATTTTAAAGTTGTATTGATCGAACAGCGGCATAGCAACAGGCAACTGTTTGGTCGTGTTGTCGTCGAATGTGTAGGTTACAGCAGCCGTTTTAAATCCATACCAGGTAGCCACCGAGTAATCTTTGGGGACCTGTGCTTTTGTTGTCAAAACGACACTTATCAGGAGAAAGAGGATGAAAGATCCAAAAAATGAATTTTCCCGTGTCATATTAGTTTAGTTTAAAAGAGATTTCAAAAATAACCAAATGCTTTATTTTGTCATCGCGCTTTCAGGTTCTCCAAGGTAACTTGCCCTTGTTTCGCCGGTGTTAACCACTATTTTCTGAATAACCACGCCTGGTGTTACCATCCAAACCTTCAGGATATGTTTTCCCGATTCTTCGATCAGATGTTTCGAACTCACCCTGATGATGTTGTCGCTTACCCACTTGTTCCAGATAAATGGTTTGTCTTCCTTGTTGAAAGCCAGTACTTCCGGCTCCTGTTCATCGAAGGATAAGGCAATCTTTAGTCCTTCGTCGTTAAAATAGTTCAGGCTGGGGGAAACGAATAGGCTTACCTGCACTTCGCCCTGGCTCGTCAGATACAGGTCGTATTCGAGGTGCGGCGCATTTTTCACCAGCTCCTGAACCGGGGCATTTACAGGAAATATGGCCATTGCCGAGTGGGTTCGTCCCAGTCCGGG
>JAEWME010000304.1 GCA_023393265.1 Bacteroidota bacterium
GTATTTGCTCCTCGAAAGTTCCCCATTCGTCGTATTTCGACACGATCAGTCCCAGTTCGGTGCGGTCGAACACCTGCATGGTTTTGCGGATGCGTTTTTCTCCAAGTGCCCCGGCGTCGTCAATTCCGGCAGTGTCGATAAACAAAACCGGACCAAGGGGAAGCAGTTCCATGGGTTTTTCTACCGGATCTGTTGTTGTTCCGGCAACTTCAGAAACGATGGATACGTCCTGACTGGTGAGCGCGTTGAGAATAGAAGACTTTCCGGCATTGCGGCGCCCGAAAATTCCAATGTGTAGCCTGAAAGACTTTGGTGCCTGCATGGATGAGTTGTTTCACCTGCAAAGTACACACAAGATGATGTGAAAAACAAGAGTAGGCAAAAAAAATGCCCCGACCAGAAGAAGCCGGGACATTTTAACCCAAAAACCTAAACCTTATTTCTTTGCCGGAGTAGCCGGTTTTGCCTGTGTTGCAGTTGCAGCAGGTTTTGCAGCAGGAGTTTCCGGTTTTTTTACTTCGGCTTTTGCTGCGGGAGCTTTTTTGACCTTTTTAGCAACCGGAGCTTCTTTTTTTACCGGAGTTTGTCCGATTTTGCTGGTTGTTGTAGCAGCACTTCCGGCGAAAGCCAAACCCAAAACACAAACTGAGATTAATGCAATCTTTTTCATGATGTTAAAATTTTAAAACTGTTTTTTATGTTTTTTTGTCCCGACATTTGATTTTCGGAACGATCTTCTCACTTGTTCTTATTTACTTTTTGTGCGTGCGCGTGATGATGCACATGAGCTTTTTTCATTTTGGCAGCCTTTCCGGTTGCAGTTTTCGAAGCAGTGTTCATAGTCTGAGTATTTGCTTTTTCGGGGCGGGCGGTGGCTGCTTCCGAAATCCCTGCTGACAAAGTCAATGTTAAAGCGAGGGTCATGATTGTTACAAGTGTTTTCATTTCTTTCTGTATTTATTTGTTCTTGTTTACGATTCAAATGTATGGCACGAAAAACCTAACGGAGGTTACCAACTTGTTAATGCGATGTTAAAAAGAAACGCCAACCAACTTTTATACATATCTTTACTTTATGATATTACGTCTGATTGAGTTAATCGTCAGTTTTACTGTCTTTTAGTTGTTAAATGAAAACGAGCATTGGAAAAAGTACCGGACGGCTTGTACTGACCATTTCGGTTGTAGCGTCGATGATTGGCTTACTGCTGATTCAGGTTAACTGGCTGATGGAGTCAATAAAAATGCAGGAAGCTATTTTTTCGAAAGGCGTCAATATGGCGCTTCAGCAAACGGCTTTAAGCATGGCCAACGACGAAGAACTGAACAACGCCATGCAGAGCAGCATCGAGAAAGACAGCCTCATTAATTCCGAAGAAGTTTTTACTCAAAATATAATCTCCCGGCTTGATTCAACCCTTCAGAGGGAACTCGAATTTTATCACATCAACCTCGACTTCCGGTTTATCCTGATTAATGGTGAAGATACGCTGGGCCTCGAACCCAATGCGCGCCTGAAAAACGGAGAGCTTTTTCACCAGTCGCTCCAGTCGCCTTATCCCGACGCGGGAATCGATCTGGCAATCCATTTTCCGGGGAAGAGCAGTTTTATCCTGAAGCGGATCGGAATCATGTTTGCCACTTCTGTCCTGCTTATTTTATTCACTATCTTTTCCATTTTCCTGATTTTGTCATTCTACAGCAGGGAACGGCAATTTGCACAGCAGGTGAAAGACATGGTGGGCAACCTCACGCATGAATTCATGACCCCCATTTCGTCGATTTCGCTGGCCGGCAATATGATTTTTAACCGCAGTCAGAAAATTGGAGACCAGGCCATCGGGCAGTTTGCCACGGCCATCAAGGAAGAGAATAAAAAGTTACAGCGACAGGTCGATCGTTTACTTCAGCTTGCTGCGGTAGAAAACAGCGGCTTCGAATACCGTAAAACCAACCTCGATATTCATGCGGTTATCGCCGATGCTATCCAGTCGATGTCATTTCAGGTCAGGCAAAACGAGGGTGAGATTGTAACTAACTTTCGAGCCGGAAGATTTATCGTGCTTGGCGATGCGGCGCACCTGACAGATGTTTTTGTCAACCTGGTTTCGAATAGCATCAAATATTCAACCCAAAACCCGGTTGTCAGGATTGAAACTGAAAATGCTGGCGACAAAATTCTGATTCGCGTATCGGATAATGGAATTGGCATTCCGCCACGCGAATACAAGAAAATTTTCGAAAAATATTACCGCATTGCAACCGGCGATATGCACAACACCAAAGGATTTGGAATAGGTTTGTACTATATAAAAATGGTGGTGAAGGCGCACCATGGGAATATTTCGGTGAAGAGCGAAACCGGAAAGGGAAGCACCTTTACCATCGAACTGCCGGTGGTTGGCTGATTTAAAAAGTTTGGCGTATGAACAGGATTGTCAATATTCTTTTAGTCGAAGATGATCTCAACCTGGGTTTTTTGCTGGTTGAGTTTCTCGAAATGAAAGGCTTTTCGGTGAAATTGTACCGCGACGGGCAAACCGCTTTTACAGGCTTCCAGACCGGACATTTCGATTTTTGTATCCTCGACGTGATGTTGCCCAAAATGGACGGTTTCACGCTGGCCAGGAAAATGAAGGTGCTTAATCCGGCTGTACCCATTATTTTCCTGACGGCGCGCTCGCTGAAAGAAGATAAAATGAAAGGTTACGAAATAGGTGTCGATGATTACATCACCAAGCCATTCGACGAAGATGAACTGTTTTATAAAATTACAGCGATTCTGAACCGAAGCCGACTGTTTGAATATACGGAAGAAAATGTGTTTCAGATCGGTAAATTTCAGTTCGATTACCAGAACCAGTTACTCGATTTTGAAGGCCAGAAGCGGCGCCTCACCGAGCGCGAAAGCAACATACTCCGTTTTCTTTGCCTGAATAAAAACAATGTGATCAGGAGAGAGCAGATTCTTACAGCAATCTGGGGCGAAAACGACTATTTTGCCGGGCGCAGCCTGGATGTTTTTATCTCAAAACTCCGTAAATATTTCGGTTCCGATCCTGAAATCAGCATCGAAAATATTCCAAAGGTCGGATTTATTCTTCAGGATAACAGGTGATTAAACGAAATGATATAAATTCTGCAATAATTGGTCTGAACAAGTCGTTTTAAGTTTTTGTTTAAGCAAACTGAAAACATATAAAACAGAAATCATGAGAAAACTATTTTTTGTTTTGCTGGTGGCACTTTTTGTTGCACCACAGCTTAAAGCCCAGGATTATAATACAGGTATCGGGCTACGCGGAGGTTTTGCTTCCGGATTGACCATCAAGCATTTTATGAGCGAACAAAAAGCGGTCGAAGGTATTTTCGATACGCGCTGGCATGGCTTTAGCATCACGGGCTTGTACGAAGTTCACGCCCGCGCATTCAATACCAACCGGTTGAACTGGTATTATGGTTTGGGCGGTCACATTGGTTTTTGGGACACGAAATATAAAAATTGGGGCGACAATACCGGAAATTACACCATCATTGGTATCGATGGTATTTTGGGCCTCGAATATAATTTCGAAGAAATTCCTTTCAACATTGGCGTCGACTGGAAACCGGCTTTTAACGTCATCGGCTATTCCGGTTTCTGGGGCGATGGCGGTGCACTTTCGTTAAGGTATATTTTCTAAAAACACTTGATAGCGAGTACAGGTGTGGTTTACGGCCACACCTTTTTTATTTTCATTTCTGAATGTTTTCGCGATGGATTTTCAGAAGGGATTAAAATTTCAATCGTTTGTTGAGTTTTGGGATTATCTGCCCGAAAATGAGCGCCTCATTGTCGATGAACTCCGTCAAATCATTCTGGAGAATTTACCTGCAACCTGTCGCGAAAAGTTATCATACAATGTTCCATATTTCTACGGAAAGCGACGCATTTGCCTGATATGGCCGGGTTCGGTTCCGTGGGGCGGCGTTCGCAGCGGCGTTTTGCTGGGCTTCTGTCAGGGTTTCAGATTGAGTGACCCGAATAACTTTCTGACGCACGGAACCAATAAGCAGGTGTACTACCGCATCTTTCATTCTGTCGACGAAATTGATGAACAGGCAATCCGGGAAGTGCTGGCCGAAGCGGTTGCGCTTGACAGCACTTTCAAATAATTCAGCCCAAAATCAGGGTTTAATCACTTTTGCCAGCGCAGCAGGAACCTGGAGCAGGTCGTAGTCGTGCTGATAAATCAGGTATTTGTTGTGCCAATCCGGATCGAATTTTTCCTTGTACTCGCGCAAGCCTTTGTAATGCGAAAATGAACGGATCTTTTCGTATGCAAATTTCATCGATTTCTCCGGAAAAGTGTGCGGGTCATCCAATCCGCTCATGGGGGCAAAACCGAGGTTTACATACCTGATTTGTTTCGACCGGAAATAGTTGAACAGTTCAATCAGGATGAAATCCATCACGCCGTTAGGAGCATCTTTCGTTTTGCGGATAAGGTCGTAAGTCCCTTCTTCTTTTGCATAGTCGGGAATGACATTCAGGAAAGCGATGATTTTTTCCTCCGGACTTTCAACCGTGATGATGGTTTGGTTTTTCAGTTGCTCCCAGTCGAACATTCCCTGCGAAAAAATGATTTCCGTCCGGTTCATTTCCTGCAACCATTCGTCGCTCACCGCTTTTATTTTTTGCAGGATGCCGTCTTTCACAGGTGCCTCGTGAATGGTAGCTTTGTATCCGCGGTCGGCCACTTTGTTGATGGCATTGCGCATGGGTTTGCGGGCGCCGCCTTCCAGCTTGAATTTCGTGAGATCGACCACGCCCTCCTGTCCGAGAAACAGCGACTTCTTTCGCATCTGCTGGTACATATCGAGGCTTTCTTCGGGCACCCTGTAAAAAATGCTTTTCATGCCGCTTTGGTAGCAATACCGGTTGAATTCGACAATGCAGCTTCTCATCTCTGCCTCATTTTCGGCCACCGGGTTTTCGAGGGCAACAGCAAAATTTCCGGAGATTCGGTACGAAATAAATGCCTTGTTATTTTCTGAGAAGAAAATCATTTTGTCCGGAGTGGTTTTGAAAAAGTCGAGTGCCGAATTACCATGTTTGGCAATCAGGTCGTTGGCCAGACTAAGTTCTTCGTCGCTGATGTTCTTATGCGGAACGTAGGTTCGCACAAAGGTGTAAATGAGGAACGCGATGGAAAAGAACCCGCTGATGTTGATCGATAGTAAAAACTTTTCGGCGAATTTGCTTGCCGGAACAATCTCGTCGGTGCCAATCAGAAAGTAGTTTTGAATGGTGTATCGCATCGACTGCCAAAGGCTGAAATCGATGTTGAAGTGTTTTTTATCCAGAAAATAAAACCCGACAATTCCGTAGATCAGCGTTCCGGCGGCGGTAAGCAGTGAGGTTTGCAGCCCGACATTCCGCATACGCGGGTTGGTTTTCACATAGTATTCTTTGCGGGTGCCAATCAGGAATAAAATAACGATCAGGGCGATGGTTGCTTCCTCGAAGTCGATGGCTTTGGTGATGTGACCAACCAGCGAAACTGAGGTAAGTAAGATGGCAAACCACCAGGCCGTGCGAAGTCCTTTCAGGAGAAAAGCTGCGGTGACAAGCAGCAGCAAACCAGCCGTCATCACGAGGTAATTTGATACGTGGATGGCCTGAATGGGCAACAGGTTTTTGATGATATCTAAACGTTCGGAAATGGCCGGGGTCAGTACCGAGACGATATTGATGACGCCGAGTACCAGAAGCAAAAATGCGGGAAAAACGCGCATCAGCAATTTGTTGAGTTTCGAGAGAAACGCAAAAATACCAGCAAAAAGCGGCATCCAAAACTCGAAGAACCGGTAAAGAAAAGTAATGGCGATGGCATCTACATTCGGAAATCCGAAGCGTATGAGCACATAAGCCATCGACACCTCGATGGCACCAAGGCCGCGCAGAAACGGTGAAACGATCAGGAAAATGACAGAAATGATATATCCCATAATGGCTGCCAGGAGCGATGGCTGAAAGTTCAGCGCGATCATGGCCACGTATAAATGGACAATTCCGATAAATTCGATGAATACTGAGGTGATGACCGTGTAAATGAACTGGCGTTTGTCGATGCGGTTGTTCTGAAGGTCGTTCATAAATACTTCTGTCGACGGAACCATTTTGACAAGCATGTTATAGAATGCACCTTTCTTCAGGATAGATCGGTAGATAAAAACCAGTGCCAGTTTCAGCAGGACGATCGCTCCCAGCGCATACCATTCGCCGGAGCCAATGGTTCCTTCGACGAGCGCGTACATGAACGCAGGCACCGCCACGACGATCACCGACAGGATCCCAACAAATCCGTAAATGGATGATGCAAAATGAATCTGGGTATTTTTGATACCCTTGCGCTCGATGGGCCCTGTGAAAAACGCCAGTGACGATACGCCACCTGCCGGCAGAAAAATACTGATTAAATTTCGCTTGATGAACAGGAGCGTGGCGTCGAAAAGTGAGACTTTATGCCGTGTGGCACCAAAGGCAAAAACATACATCAGTCCCTGCAGAAAGATGTAGATAAAGGTGATCAGGATTCCGGCGACAACCCACAGGCTGTTGGCTGTGACCAGCACATCTTTCACTTTGTACAGTTCGGATCGCTCGTGCTGTATGAACCAAATAC
>JAEWME010000324.1 GCA_023393265.1 Bacteroidota bacterium
CTCCCTGATATGTACCGATCCAGATACAATTGTTCTCATCATGATAAAGACAATTAATCAGATTATTATTTATACCGTCAGGTAAATCCTTTTGGGCATAAAGTGGCACATAAGAATGTGTCTTTGCATTGAAAACAAACAGACCATCCTCCGTGCCAATCCATAACCTTTCATTTTCATCAAAAGTGAGACAGTGAATTTTTGTATTGGGCAAAAATGGTTTACCATTCCTATCATGAACAGGTTTAATTTCTAAACGAACCTTATCATTATTCCTTTCGATACCTCCAAAATAAAAACCATTTCGTGTTCCAATCCAAAGTGTTCCTTTCTTGTCTACGAGTAAGGATTCAATTTTATTTTCATCATTTAGTTCCGAACGCTCTGAAATTACTCCAACAATTAAATCTTGTCCTGCAACATCCGAATATACAATACCATTTCCCCAAGTTCCAACAAATAAGCCACCTGAATTATCTTCCACTATTACAGACGATTGCAAATCGGCTGTTGATTGAAAAAACTTTTCAAACTTATTTAACTTTCTATTAAATAAATATATTCCATTCGTAGTACAGACCAATAATTTATTTTTTTTAGTTACATATAAGCTCTTAACCAACGTATTTTCCAGTTCTGCATCAAAAACTTTTTTAAATTTCTCGCTGAGATAATCAAAACGACACACTCCGTTTATGGTAGCTATCCATAAAATGCTATCCTTATCTTCAACTGCATTGACAATAGAACCACTTGTTATACTGGTAGAATCATTGGGACTATAGAAGTACTTGGTAAACGCTGACCCATTATATCGATTCAAAGCATTATTACACCCGATCCACAAATAACCCCGGGAGTCTTTACTTATGGATTGAATAATGTTACCCGACAAGCCATCTTCCGCCATAATATGTTTGAAAGAATATTTTTGAGCGAATAAGGATTTATTTGGATGTATAAAGAAAAACAGGAATAAAAAAAAAGACATTAAAATACGTGTCTTCATTTGACCGGTTATTTTAGGTTATTTCTGCAATGTATATCCTGTAAAAATAGCTTTAAAAAGTAGAAATCTGCAAATTACCGGCGATATAAAAGCCAAATGATTCATGTTCGCCAAAGAAGCGGAGAGGAAATAAGAAATAGGACAAAAAACAAAATTTCTAAATTTATATCTACAGCAATAAATAACGCCAGGATGTATTGAATAAGTCTGTTTTTCGAATATTTACTTTCAACAAAAGTTACCCAAATAAATCAATAACAAACAAGATGTTAACACATAAAAACATAGCTTACCAAGAGTAAGAAACCTGTATAATTTTACCATAATACAAAAAAAGCACTTAAGTATCAAAACTTAAGCGCTTTTAAAGAAATCTTCAGTAAATAACCTTAAACAGCGGAGGAAAAGAAACAACATTGAGACTACAGACTCAATTCAAAATATCGGAATAAACAATTGCATCTATAAAATTTACTGAAGCATTAGCCTGGGAATTAAGCCACTTGAATGAAATATTGTGCTTCCCTTTTGGTAACTGATACTTCCAAAACAGATCGTTACGGCGGGCATTTGAGGTTGACGCAGGCAAGCTGGTTTTTTCCATCAAAACGCCGTCAACATACATTTCAACCTGGGCGACATAGTTGTTTTCGCTGGATTGAACATACCCCCTGAAAACAACACCAACTCCAGAGAAAGAAAAATCATCAATCTGGTTTACCTGTTTATTGATAACGATTTTTTCAACCGGGACATGTCCCTGAAAAGATTGCTCCAATCTTACCGGCTTCGGTTGCTGGCATTTCAGAATTACTTTGTCGCCGTCAATCTTTCCTTCGTTTTTTGCAATAACCTGAAGTGCATGTTTTAGTCCCAGTTCATAAACCTTATTGAGTGACAGCGTTGTATAAGCAAAATTACGATCCTCAACTTCGTAAAGATTCTTTTTCCAGTATTCCGGAATATTGCTGTACCCCAACATTGTTCCCAGAATTCCTGCCGCAGTTGCAGGGTTACAATCAGCGTCCTGTCCACATCTGGCAGCTACATCAATAGTCCGGTGAAAATCGCCCTGGCCATATAACAAGCCAATAGTCACGTAGGCGCTGTTAATTTTAGAATCGATGTCGAAAGCAGTAAATACACCATCAGGGCAGCCAATATCTTCTGTCCATTTCTTTTGGCACTCAAACCATGTTTGTTTCCAGTCATTCGGATATTGTTTGTGCCACTTTATTACATCGTTGATACACTGATAAAAAACACTCTTTTCCGGAATCGTTTTCAAGGCTTCTGTAACGATAAAATCAACATCATTGGAAACAAAGGCCAACGAATACATTGCTGCAACGAAAACGCCACCATACCATCCATCGCCATAAGCAATCATGTGACCAATCTCATCGGTATAGTGAGCCGCGGTATTTGGCATTCCGGGCGACATTAACCCCGCATAATCAGCTTCAATCTGAAAGTCGATATCATCAGCATGTGGATTATTGAGCCAGTTGCCTGAAGCCGGAGGCATAATTCCGTGCAGGATATTGTAACGGGCTGCCTGATTACCATGCCACAAAGGATATTCCGATTTAGCAAACGCC
Organism: Bacteroidota bacterium; assembly: GCA_023393265.1. Lineage (GTDB taxonomy): Bacteria > Bacteroidota > Bacteroidia > Bacteroidales > Prolixibacteraceae > Aquipluma. Next base: position 2,611 of record JAEWME010000324.1, read on the forward strand.
CTGGCAATGGAATCAATCGGAGCATCAATCCCCAACCGCTCAAAGGCGCTTACAAAAGTTAAATCCATATAAACGTCGTCATACAATCCCGGGAAAGTGTCGTAGTACTTTTTGATAGCACCATCAGGCCAGGTTATTGGCGTGTAATCCTGTATCATTGTTCCGTTGAACAAAAACTCAACGGGGCCACCATATGTACAGCCAATTGTTTGTCCGGCCCAGCCCCCTTTTATTTTATCGGCTAAAACACTTTTATTTAAAGTAAATGATTGGGGAATTTTAGTTGATGACCCGCCTTGCGCAAAACCTGAAAGCTTGACTGCTATCAATGCCGCAAATACAAAAATTGCTTTACTAAATTTCATTTTCTATTTTTTACTTGTTTCATTCAATATTTTAAGCAGTTGTTCCGGCTCGTTGGTCGTTATTTGGTCGACTCCTGCATTCAGAAAATAACGCAACTCGTCCTCTTTGTCCACAGTCCAGACATTCACAGATAACTCAAGTTGATGTGCTTTTCCAGCTAATCCTTCGTCGTTGTGGAAAGAATGGAAAGGATAGTCGATACCGGATACCTTATCAGCGGCAAGCTCTTCGCAACTTTTGTCTCCGGATAAATAAGCAGTTTTTGCTACCGGATCGAGTTCCCTGATTCGTGCCAGAACCCCGTAATTAAAGCTGATATAGTCGACCCAAGCCTGAACTTTAAGTTCATGAACCATTTGTACAACAGCGTCAGTTAACGCCAGAGATCTTTCCTGACTTATCTCAGAAGATTTAATTTCCAGAACCAATTGCGTTTTATTCTGGGATTTGATGGCTTCCAAATATTGTCTGAGTGTCGGAACAAAGTCACCATTACCCAACGAAATCTTTTGTAAATCTTTGGCTGTGGTTTGTTCTATCATTTTGTCTCCAACGGACGCATTATGGCATACAATTGGGATATTATCAGCCGACATCCAAACATCAAATTCAGATGCTTCTGCGCCAATCTCAATTGCATATTTTAATGCGCTAAGCGAATTTTCATGTGCCGGGTGGTTCTTCCATGCCCCCCTGTGCGCAACAACCTTATTTTTAATGAATTCATCTTTTACAAGTTCAAATTCAACTGGTACATCCCCGAATTTCAAGGTAATCCCGTATCGAAAAACTTGATCAGTTGCTTTAACTTTAGCAGATTTTTTAAGTCGAAGGATTCCCTTTTTATCAACTGTAAATATGCCCGATGTATCTTTCAGCAATACCATTTCTGGCGGATTTTCGCCAAAAGAAGTAACGGCACTGCCAATAACGGCACCTTTCGAATCGAGCGGAATCCGATAATTACTCAAGCCATAAAGCGCGGCTTTTTCCTGAGCAGAGACACTACCCTGCCAACAAATGGCAAACAGTGCAAATAACAAATTCCAAAGTATGTTTTTCATTGATCGGAGATTATTTTAATGTGACACTAATTTTATCAGAAGATGTACCATCAAAAGAATATGAACAAATCTCGTAAACATGGTTTGAGCCGGAAGCAGAATTTTTATCTACGAAATTATTAATGTATTGCGCCTCCTTTTTGTATTGAAGGTTGGCAATTAATTGATTGTCTTTGTAAATATAATAGCCGGCAACAGATTCTTTGTTCTCAGGTTCTTTCCAGTTTAAATTGGCAAATCCTTCAAAATCGGCATAAATTGACAGATCAGAAATTGGAGAAGGTGGTATTTGGGGAGTTAAAACTCCTGTTTTTACGTATTTCAGATAAGTTTCGTGGAATCCCTTTTTCGTTTGCAGCGGACTGTAATAGTGGCTGTAAGCAAATGTTATTATTTTGCTCACATAAGGTTTAACAATCTCCATCTGACGGATAAACCGATCGATGGGTGCTGAGGTCCAGAAACGCTGATCAAAAGTTTCGGCATCTGACCAAAACAACAAGCCAGGCTTGGTTTTGACGGCATCATGCATGTCTCTAAACCATTCGTCTACCATGTTAAGTTCCAGTCCTCCTGCACCAACGCAGTCCTGTGGGGCAAATATGTCGCCTTTTCTGAAGTGAGTTTTCGAAAATACATTTTGCCACATTGCCTTATTACTTTTTGAATCTCCAACCCTGTAATTTACAAAAGGACACAACATAAATGGCATATCCGGTGTAATCTCGTTGAGATGATCGATGTTGATATTTAGCGCCTGAGCCAGTATTTCCTGTCTTTCGGGTGTCGTGCAGTTCAGATTATCAACTTCCCAAACCCAATACCAGCCATACAGCGTTTCTTTGTAACGATCCTTATAACGGCTAACCAGATCATCTGCCACCGCATTTCCCAGTTTCATCTGATCAAACAACCAGTCGGCAGTGAAGTTTGCAGTCCACCATTTTTCGTTAAAATTCAGGCCTATAAAAACCTTAAATCCAGCCTTTTTAGCATTTCTCAGGCAATTCTCAATCAGGTCATTGGGATATTTAATCGTAGTTCCTGGCAAGGTTCCGTTGTAAATAATCTGGTTAACACCTTTTTCGTCTGTATGTAAAGCCGGTGCAAGAACTAAATAATTCATACCGGCCTCTTTCAGATAACCAAGTTCTTTCTGCCATTGTTCGTCATCCCATTTAGACACCAGATAATCCTGAATAAAGGTACCCTCAGCCAAAGGATAAGATTTTACTTCTGTGCTTTCAGTACCAGCATTACTGCATGCAGGTAAAAGAAGCGAAAACCCGAAAATCAGGGAGAGTATTGTTTTCATGTGAATTAGCGCTATTTACGGGAGAAAGAGTAATTAAGCGAAGTACCTACCATGCTACGGATATAAGTATCAAATTTCTTCTCTTTTTCGTGCAGGGTAATCACCCGTGCCCCGCGTGGCAAAATTTCCTCATAGGCTGAGGCATATCCGGTTTTACGGCCATATCCGAGGCAAATATTAGACAGTGGTCCGACATAGTCGTCATTGTGATCATGCCCAACAAAAGCACCCAGGACATCACCCATTTCAACAAACGAAGCGAAAAGTCCGCTGTTTATTCGTGGCGAACAAACCACCTCAGATGTTGAACCGATCACATCCTTTTGTGTCCTGACCGTCTCGAATTCGGGCAGCGGAATATGGAAAAAAGCCATAGCATTAACAGTTTTCCCCTGTTGTTTTTGGTAGGTTGCACTTTGTTTCCTGTACCATTGTATCTGGTCATTTTTTATCCAGTCGTAATATCCTTTTGTCGAGTCGTTGGTATACGCGTGCGAATCGAACAAATAAATCGTCCAGGGCATTGATTTTCCATCCGACGATAGAATCGGAAGAGAACAGTTGCCAGTGCCGGAAAGGCCTTCTTCGGCATTTGACGTCAGATTATACTGATTCTCCTGAAGGAATTTAAGCACTTCAGGCTTAGGCATGTCTGACTCAATGTCGTGATTACCAAAAGTGACAGCAAAAGGTACCTGAGCTTCAGTCATTGGCTGAACGACTTCTTTCCAAACCTGAGCTGCGCCGCCAGAAACCACAATATCACCTGTGATTACCACTAAATCAGGCTTTTCAGTTTTGATAACATACCGCATCAAGGCATAGGTACTGTCATTTTTTTGCTTAAAAGTTCCGCCGTTAATCAGATGTAAATCTGTAAACTGAACTATTTTGAACTCCTGATTTCTGAATTGCAAAACCGGTTTTTTCGGGAAAGCACTGATAACAAAAAAAGTAAACAGCAGTGCAAAAGCAATTTTTTTCATCGCATGTAATATTTTAAAGTTTATATTTCACCAGTTATCTGTTCTGAAAGGCAGAAGAGGCAGGCCATTTGTATCGAAAATATCAGGAATGGCATCATTCGTAAAACAGTAGCGAACGGCTACCGGATGCTCAACTTCAGGAGCACAAACCCTGATAGTTCCGTCATCAGCAATACGCGCTTTTCCACTATAGAAATGTCGGTCGCGACCAGCAATCTGAAAATTTCGTGCATCCTCTTCCCTGCAATTGAGCGTGCCCAGCGACTTAACCGAGATTATTACCTCTCCTGATTTTATCGTCATCCTTTCAAAAGACGGGGAATATGGTCGTAAATCAGGTTGTCCGTATTGGCTCGCAAGTGCAAGATTGGCAAGACGTTCTCCCACCATCCGTTTTTTGCCCGGATGGATATTTGAAACATCATCAACCAGATCTGCCACCGAAACCATTCCAGTTTTGGGGAGTTTCAATGCCATTTCCTGTTGCTCTCTCAGATAAGCCGCATTTATTCCCTGGTAATATGAACAAGGAGCAATCTGAACGAATTCAATTGGAAAATCATTGGCAAATGCTTTTCTCCAGGATCTGATCATTGCCATGAATAGCTCACCGTAATCCGAATGTTCGGTTGCAACATTTGCTTCGCCCTGATACCAGATAACACCAGAAATCCGGTAAGCTGTTACCGGATAAATCATGGCATTATAGAGTAAGCTTGCACCCTTGGGCGCCCATCCGTAGGCCTCAATATTTTCGGTGAATTTCCGTAATTTTGGATTCTCCTGAAAGATTTCGGTGGGCATCCATGTCTGAATGCAGGTTCCGCCCCAGTACGCTCCAATCAGTCCAACAGGAACATTCATGCGCTCATTTAACCTGCGTCCGAAAAAATAGCCAACAGAACTGAATGAGGCAGCCGAATTTTCGTCACAGATAACCCATTCACCGTCGCAGTTCGTTTGAGGAAACTTGTCATAAGTTTGTTTCACCTGGAAAAAACGTATTTCGTTATTCAGGCAATTCAACTGAAAGTCGCCTGCATCTGTAATTCCCCATTTCATATTAAACTCCATGTTCGACTGGCCCGAACACAACCAAACCTCTCCCATTACAATATCGTGCAATGTAATTTTCTGCTCTCCGCAATTAAATTCAATGGCGTACGACTTACCAGCTTTAGGAGTTTTAATCGAGGCTTGCCATTCGCAGTCAGCGCCTATTTGCGCAAAAACAGTATCGTGAGGGGCCCAACTACAAACAATGTTAACAGTCATCGAGCCAGGTCCCCAGCCCCACACCTTTACACTGGCGTTTTGCTGCATAACCGCATGGTCACTCAGGATAGAAGGTAGCCTGAGCGGCAATTGTCCGCTTGCATAAAAGGCAATAGAAAGAAGGCAGATGACGATTCTAATCCTCATTTATTTCTTGTAATTGTTATCGAGCCATTTTTTATACTGATTGTAAAGTCTCACCGATTCCTGATTTCGGTGACCAGCGTAGGCGGTGGTTCCGGGTTTATTAAAGCACCCGATGTATTGATAAATCAAAATTTTATCTACGAACGGAGATACATCTTCCATTTGTTTGAGAATTCTCTTTTCAAAATCGGCAGGTAAAAGGTTTCCGCCTGTACCACCTTCAAAATAAAACACTTCCATATCAGCCCATATTCGTGACCGGGAAGCTTTTTGGTGCGCGCGACTTAAATTTTCAAAATATCTGGCAGGTTCTCCCAGTTTGGTCGAGTTGACACCGACACCATCCTGATAAGCAATAATTTCGATATTCATACGCTCCAACTGATCAACAAATTTGTCGTCGCTCTTTTCTGCCTTAATGTTATAAGGTGCTATCAGGTTAACGCTGGCAGGCATCAGCTTTTTAGCAGTATGGGCACAATCGTTTACATACTTGATAAAATCTTCGTCAAAGTAGGGCATCAAATATGATTCATTGGGGAAATACCATCCGTAAAATGAAGCATGATTTCCATACTTCTCAGCCATTTCCTCCATGGTTTTCTCCCGAAATTTCCTCACTCCCGGATCTGTGATCAAAAAATGACCTTCATGGGCCGGTCCCCAAAAACCATTACTGACAAAGAACTTAATGCCGCACTCGTCAGCCGCACTTAAAACAGCCTCAAGCGGATCATCGCAGGCCAACTCATATTTTTCAGCAAGGTAACTTGGATAAAACGATTTCTTATCGAGCGCAACATCCTGTATGACCAGGTATTTAAATCCGAGGTCGCTGATTTCTTTCACTTTTGTTTTCCATTGTTCTGCGGAAAATTTTGCCAGATCCGGATTCCAGTATTCACCCTCATCGGGGTTGCCGGGAGCAGGCGGACAGTGCTGAAATTCGAACCATGACCCAGAAATGGGTTTTATCTGATTATCAGTCACTAAACTTGTCTGCGCATTTATATTTCCGGATAACATCATCCCGGCTGAACCAGCGCCTGCTACTTTAAAAAAGTTTCTTCGCTCCATTTTTATTTTGTTTTTTGTTCAATTATTCTGTTGGGGTGAGTTTAACAAATGTGACGCCATGATAGGCTACATCGGTGGAGAACTGATCACTAAAAATACCCAAATCTTTCTGACGCCATAAATCCCGAACTTTATATTTTCCTTTTATTTGGAGCTCATCAAAATCAAGCGTCATCTTATACCTCGCTTTTTGTATACTTTCACTTTCGTCTTTATTCCACAAAATGAAGTAAGGGTCGACATTAAAAAAGCCGACAGCGATTGAGCCGTCCTCCAAATATTTATACCAGATTTGTCCGTTTTCTTTCTGAATTTTTACAGCAGGCATCACAGCCGCATCCTGATCAATTGCTATTACCTCATCATTGGTTAACAGGTTCATCGTGAAATCATCGATGTCCGACATGTCGCAACCAATCAGTAATGGCGCCGAAAGAATGCACCAAAGACTTATGTGCGAGTATTGTTCGTCGGCAGTGAGATACGAATCGTGTACTTTAGATCCCCAACCAAGGCCTAGTTTTCCAACAACCAGCATATCCGGATCATTATACCTGCCAGGGCGTGTTACATGAGCGCATACATCCTGAAAGAATCCAATACTTCTGACGATGTTCCAGTCATCAGTAATGTCGCGGGTTGTGCGCCATTGATTACCTCCGGCTTCCAGTCCCCAATTCCAGACATTTGGTGCACCATACCCCACGCAATAAACAATATCGCGATTAACTTTGTCCAGAGAATTTCTCATCACCACGTATGGCTCTTTAATTAATTCTTCAGTTGGATTTGGAGCAATGTCGCAATAGAAGCAGTAATCATATTTCAGGTAGTCAACTCCCCAATCGGCCCAGGTTTGGGCATCGCGGTCTTCATGCTCATAACTACCCAGGTGCCCTCCACAAGTTTTAGGTCCGGGAGAAGAGTATATTCCGAATTTTAATCCCTGATCGTGTATATAACTGCAAAGTCGTTTAAAATCGGGGAACTTATCATTTCCCAGCAACTCACCATCCGGGGTTCTCGCACTTGCCTCCCACCCATCATCAATATTGATATAAGTCCACCCATGATTTTTCAAATTCTGGCTCATGAAATCAGCGGCATCTTTCACTTTTTGTTCATTTACTTTCAACCCCCAGCAGTTCCAGCTATTCCAACCCATCGGAGGAGTGAGACAAATCTCGTCTCCAACTTCAATGCGGAGCACCCGCGAATCCTTTCCATTGGAATTTTCAGCATGAAGAATTACGGGATAAGTTCCCTTCTTGCTTATTGAGCCGCTGATAATCCCCGTATTTGCATCCAGTTTGAGTCCTTCAGGCAAATTACTGACAGAAAACAACATCGGGCGTTTCCCGGTGGCTGCAATAGTTAGCAAGAATGGATTTCCGGGACGAACGCCGAATACTTTTGAATTATTGATTTTAGGTTGATCGCCTGGTTTCGGAGTTAAAATATATTTTTCACTGACAATCGGTTCCGGTTTAACCGGTTCGGGAATTACATTTCCTGAAGTTTCGAATTTCGCCTCAAGCCAATCTGCGTGATCGTACATGATGCCATCACCGCCCTCAGTAACCAGCAGCGCCAGCTTTTGAACATTTTTCAGATTAACATTGAATGGTTTTGCAGGCATTCCTTTGTGCATAATTCCGCTCTGCCAAATAACCTTTTCGTCGGCAAGAATGCGGAATTCCATATTTCCGGCATAATCATTTCTGTCATCGGCTCCAACCAAACCCGAAAACGATTTGGCTTTGCCATCCAGATTGACGAGATAGCGGCTGATGGAATGCGTTCCGATACCTCGTTTATACTTTGTTCCTGCAACCTGTAGTGGCGTGCCAAGTATCGACTTGTTAACCTGCGCATCGCCCCAGTCCTGGTACATGGTTTTAACATCAAGTTCGTCGAGCCAAACCACTTTAGAAAATACCACAAATGGTAGAAAAATGGCCCAAAGGCAAAAGAGTAATTTCCTCATGCTTATCGTGTATAGTTGGTTTATATAAATGCTAGTAACAACCCTTTGCAACTTTTAAAAAGCCGGAACAACAAGGAACCGGCAAAATAACCTCCGGGCTGCCCCGGAGGCATTAACCTATGCGAAAGGTTTTGAACCCTGATGGGTTCAATAAAATTTCTTTTTAATCTTCGAAAACTGAGATTCCTTTTCCCGTGCCCAGATAAACTTTTCTATCCTTAATGCAAATAACCTGAATACGGTTATCAATTAATCCGCTGTTGCCAGTAGTATAGGTTTTCCATCCTGATTTGGATAAGACCGAAACTCCGTTGTTTGTTCCTACCCAGATTCTTCTGTCAGAATCAACGGCAACCGATAGGATGAGATTATCTATTAGGCCGCAAGTCTCTCTTTTATAAACAGTCCACTTTTTACCTGAAAACTGCGCCAACCCATTACAGGTTCCAATCCAAATATTTCCTGAGGAGTCAGTGGTCAGAGAATAGATGTCGTTATCGGGCAAGCCACTGTTTTGTTTGTTGTAAAGAATCCACGCTCCTTTTTCTAATTTCGATAGACCGTGATAGGTACCAAACCACATTCGGTTTTTTTGGTCGCAGGCTATTGAAATCACTGAATTGTCGCCCAGTTTTACCTCTTCTGCTTTATAATTAATCCACTTGTTCCCATTAAAGTTAGCGGCGCCACCTGTTTTATTGTTAACGTTAATCTCACCTTTTCCCTCCAGGTTCACGGCGCCGCCACCCCAGTCGCCTACCCAAATTTTTCCTTTGTTGTCGGCTGAAATAACGTTGACAGAATTAGTTGGTGAAGCTTCCTTTACATTTTCCCATTGATCAGAAGAGTTACTTCGATACACTCCACCACCCCACAAACCAACCCATTTGGTGTTATCAGGAGCTATAAAAAGTGTTTCTACATAACTTTCGGGACCTTTGAGTTCCCATGTATTTCCTGAATATTTAAAAACGCCACCCCAGGTTCCGGCCCATAATTGCCCTTGCTGATCGAAACAAATTGACCTAATGTCGTTTTTAGGCGAAAGTTCGCCTGATATTTGTATGTTTTTCCATGTTTCTCCCAGCACTGAACCCGCGAAGAGAGAGAGGAAAATTATAGAGACCAATATCTTTTTCATTTCGATTATAGTTTAGTTTGCGAATTGTACCAGTTTTTATAATCGCTATATAGCTTCTCCGAATTTGGGTGTCCAACTGTGGCAATAGAACCTGGTTTATTCATGATTCCCATATACTGGTATACCAGAATTTTATCAACAAAGGGTGAAATATCTTCCATTTGCTTCAGTATTCTTTCAAAGTCGGCAGGAATCAACGCACTTTTATAAACGTCAGTTTCGAACTCAAATATTTCCATGTCGGCCCAAAGTTTTGACCGGCCTGCTTTTGCATGAACCTTGCTAAGCGCTTCGTAATACTTTCCGGCAGTTCCGGCCTTGGTCTTTTTCACTCCAATTTCATCCTGGTAGGCAATGATATCAATATCCAGCTTTTCAAGCTGACGAACATATCTGTCGTCAGCCCTTACTGACTTAGTGCCATAAGGAGCAATCAAGTTAACCGAATTCGGAGTTAATTCTTTGGCCTTTTTATTACATCTGTTCACATAATTTATGGTCGTTTCATCTATTGTATCCCATAAACCAGACTCGTTTGGATAGTACCAGCCATAAAAGCTCTGGTGATGCGCGTATTTCTCAGCAACTTCCTCCATTCCTTTCTCGCGCAGAGAAGCAATCTCTTCATTGGTCATCATTTTGTTTCCTTCCCGCCAGTCGGACCAAAAATCGTTGCTGACAAAAAACTTTAGACCGCATTCATCAGCTGCTTCAAGTATGGCTTCCAACGGATCCGGACACACATAATCATAGCGGGTTTGAAGTTTCGAAGGATAAAAAGTTTTTCCATCATTGGCAACCGCCATCAGCACCAGGTATTCCATTCCAATTTCTTTGTGCTCCCTGACTTTTGCTTTCCATTGTTCAGTTGTAAATCCTGGTAAAATGCCATTCCAGTATTTTCCTTCAGGCGCAAATCCATGAGTAAATTCAAACCACGAACCACTGATTGGTTTAATGGTATTTTTGTCGCTTGGAAATAACGATGCTGAAATTGATTGCTGAGCCAGCATGATAGATGCAGCACCCAATCCTCCTGTTTTAAAAAAACTCCGTCTATCCATATCGTCCTATTTTATATGCTTAGTGGGCACTCGCTTCTCTTTTATCATTCAAACCAATTTTTCAATCTCGAATCTTTCTGTTTGGTAGCGTGAAGAAATTAAGTTGTGCACATGGAATCATGTGCACAACTTTTAAATTTTATAGATGCTGTAACAAGAAAAAGCCGATATTCTATTCTTTTTCGTAAATACGGAAATTGTCAAAATACATAGCTACCTGTTCAACCGGGGCATAATTTTCGACCCGCATATTAAGCGAATAATTGGTAGATGTTCCTGTATATCCGGGAGGAATTATCTTTTCGAGCGGAATATTTACTGTTTGCCAAACCCCCAGGTTCTGCACCGTAAAATAATCTCCTCCCATAGGGGTAGGTGCAACAGCCCAATAATAGTATATAAAGAACTGTGTGGCTTTAATTGGCAATTTCATATTGAGCTCAAATCTCAGTGTATATTTTTCCGGATGCTGCATCATGTCAAGTGTGTAGTTCATACTACTTTCGAAGATGTAAAACCATCCCAACCCATCAGGATAAGTCGCCTGATCAACTTCAAAACGAAGATATTTTCCGGAAGTAGGTTTTGGATTCTGCCATTCGCCAACCCATTGCTGGGCTGTAGAGCTTGTATAGGGAAAATCATCGTCGAAGGTGGTAATAACGTTGTGTTTATCCTGATAGTAACCAGTACAGACAGCCTCCACATTGTACTTCTTATTAATTGCTTTGACGCGTACATTCGGAGATACATCATAAGGAACTTTTGCAGTAATGTAGGTTTCAGTAGACTTGATTACAGGACTTTCCTTGCCTCCAAACGAGACAACAGTATTGGAACTGTCAACTTCGTAGAGCGATAGAAATTTTCCGTAGATTTTAATGGTATCGCCGGGCACAGTGTATTCGTTGAACATACCAGTCAACTGAAGATCAGGAATATTTACATTAAAATCGAAAGAAGTACTTCCGCCCTTTGTCATTACAGTAACTTTGTTATCGACAGATTTAGGAAGTTTAATAGGGACTTGAGCATAAAGGACATTATTCTCGTAATAAATGTCTTTAAGTTGAACAGCTACATCATTGAACAAAACCGAATCGGCCTCTTCCAGATTACCTCCTTGAATTGCGATCCAATCGCCCATGTTTCCTCCCGAAATGGATGTGCTCATATCCTTTATTGTTGTAACCTTCGAAAAGGTTGGCGGATCGGGACGAACATCGTCATCTTCGCACGACACAATGATAATGGCAAGCAAAGCTACCAACATCAGGAACGCGTTTCTTAATATATTCTTAGTTTTCATATATACGAAATTTAGACTATTAAATAATTACCAACCAGGATTGTTTGTTTCGATATAGGGGTTTGTATTTACTTCATCTGCAGGCAGAGGCATTAAAAGATGTCTTCTTTCTCTACGTTTGACTACCCCATTTTCGTCAACACCGCCGATGGAATTCATGGTTTGCAGGTAGATGCCCCAGCGCAACAAGTCAAACCGGCGGATTCCTTCTGCCGCAAATTCTTTCACACGCTCCTGCAGAATATATGACCTGAATGATTCCTGATTCCAGGGAGTAAGGGCTCCAATCTCCGAAGCTTTTTTACCCTTATTACGGATATTTAACTTGTCAACTTGTGCAATCGCGTCACCAGAAGGACCGCCATTCACTTCATTATCAGCCTCTGCGTAGAGTAGCAAAACTTCGGCGTAACGTATAAACGGCCAGTTATAATCCGTTCTGTTACCGTCGAGTGGAACAGAAACCTGACGGAATTTCATAAGCTTCGATCCGTATAAGTGAGCATCATATCTTAAAACATCAGTTGTTTTATAGCCATCCGTTCCAAGTCGAACCTTCACACTGTCTTTAGCCGGATAGTAGCAATATTGAAGTTCGCCTGTTGCTTCGATATAGCTAAAGGGAACACGGTGGATAACTCCCCAGTTAATTCGGTCATCACTGTCATCAAAAAGCTGATACCAGTGGTCACGCTGGACATAGTAACCAGAACTCATTGCGCCATTAACATCGAAGTATCCTGCATAATCGGTTGCAACATAGTTGCTCAAAGAACTGTTTCCTGCGATGGTTTGCAACGAGAAAATGAACTCTTTACCATTTTTACTAGCAACATTCCATAATTCCTGTTGAGAAGAAAATAAGTCGAAATCTCCTGAATTGATAACTTCTTTTGCTTTGTCCATTGCCAGTTTATAATAAGCTTTCGAGTCAAAGCTTTCATACCCGGCTACCTGTTCCTTGTCGAATGTTTGTTTCGAGGGATACGGAACTCTTATTTTATTACCGTTATCATCAAAATAGAATGGAGCACCTTCCATAACCGATACCTTATTACCGGCTGGCATTGATGCAGAACCAATCGTACAATATACCTTGGCTAAAAGAGCTTTTGCAGCGCCCCTCGACACATGCCCCTTCACAAATTCACCATCCTGAGTCGAATACATAGCTTCCTCGGCAAATTTTAACCGTTCGATGATGTGCTCATAAACATCTTTAACGGGTGATCGTGGCAGATACAGCGGTGCACCTTCAGAAACGGAAGTGGTATATAAACTCAAATCGCCATAAAACTGAACCAGGTTGAAATATGACCACGCATCGAGAAATGCCAGCTCCCCAAGTGCATTGTTTTTCACTTTCTCAGGAATGTCCATTTGATTTATTAAATAGGCATGGTATTGAGCCCTGTGGATGCAAGAATAATAATACTTGTAAAAGTTGATGTTTGAACCATCTTCGTAAAAGTTTCCTGCACCCAACGTACCAAAAGCCCAGGTTGGACCAGTCTGATAGTCGGTATCGAAGTTTACAATGTTATGGTAGTTTCCCCACTCAAATCCCCAGGTAAGAGGATTATAGGCTCCGGAAACCAATTCACTATAACTCTTTGATGCAACCAGATCTTCACCCGAAACAAAAGTGTAAACCTTTTCATCGAGAAAGTCAGAGCAAGACGTAGTTATTACGACTGCAAAGGTTGCTATGATATATTTTAGCGTACTGAATTTCATGTTGTTATCAATTATGAATGAATGTTTTGTACATTAGAATGTTACCTGAAGCCCAAGGTTAAATGATCTTGCACTTGGATATGAGTCCATATCGACACCGCGGCGCGACACATCGCTACCGAAAGTGTTGACATCCGGGTCGTACCAGCGATATTTAGTAATGGTAAACAGGTTGTTTACAGCAAAGGTCAGATTTACAGCTTCAATTTCCTTTATGGGATTGTTAATCCGATAGGCAAAGGTTAAATTCTTCATTCTAAGATATGAACCGTCTTCGACATATCTGTCTGAAGCTTTCAGGCTACGGGTGTATGTTGCATCGGCTCTCGGAAACTTAGCGTTCTCGCGGTTTGTTTCGGTCCATCTGGTGTCCCACACAAACTTTGGCATATTGGTCGTCGAGGCCATATCGTAGTTTTTCAAATTCACATTCAGGATGTCGTTGCCTTGTGTTCCCTGCAAGAAGAAACTCAATGTAAAATCTTTGTATGTAATAGCATTGGTTATACCATACGTAAAATCAGGATTCGTATTCCCAATAATGGTTTTATCCCTGTCATCAATGACACCATCGGCGTGATTATCTTTGTACTTAATCTGCCCGATCATGCTTTTGATTTTGGCATCGGTTTCGTTTTTGTACAATGGATTTGCCCTTACTTCTGCTTCATTGTCAAAATATCCGTCTTCCTGATAACCATAAATGACTCCGATTGGCTCGCCATTTCTACGCAGGAACATACTCTCGAGGCCCCATGCTACATCGGAAAACTGGTCTGCATTTAGGCCTCCAATTTTGTTCCGGTTGATTGAAATATTAGCGTTAAGTCTCCATGTTAAATCAGCTTTGTCAATAATTACAAAGTCTCCTGCAACTTCAAGACCTTTGTTTTCAACATCTCCGTAGTTTGTTGCAATCTCCTGAAAACCGGTGCTCATCGGGATATAAGCATATTGCAACAGATCTCTTGTTTTTTTCTGATAGACATCGAAAACGAAATTTATCCGACTTTTCACAAAACTTACATCCAAGCCCGCATTGTACTGATCGGTTGTTTCCCATTTCAGGTTTGGACTGGCAGGTCCACCCCAGCGATCTTCGCCAAGTCCTGTCGTAAGTGTTCCATTAATTGGATATTGCTGCACAGTCATTCTTGACCTGGTTGCATAAGCATTAACACCCTGATTACCAGTTTGACCGTAACTTAATCTAAGCTTTAAGTTATCAAATAGGCCCAAACTTTTGATAAAACTTTCTTCGGACAACCGCCAGGCAAGAGCTCCTGAAGCAAAATTAGACCAACGGTTGTTTGCTAAGCGACTCGATCCATCACGACGGAAAGATGCCGTAAATAAATAGCGATCGAGTAATATATAATTCATTCTTCCCAGATATGACATCAGCGAAGTTTTCCCCTTGCTTGATGAATTTGGGTCCTGAATAAGCGCAGCAC
>JAEWME010000341.1 GCA_023393265.1 Bacteroidota bacterium
TATACCATTGCGGGAAAAACTGGTACTGCGGTTATTGCCAACGAAAACAAAGGTTATGTGGGAGAAGGCGGAAAACGCTATCAGGCTTCTTTTTGCGGATATTTTCCAGCTGATAAACCTTTATATAGCTGCATTGTGGTGATTGTCGGACCGAAGGGTGCTTTCTACGGAGGTTCTGTTGCCGGCCCGGTCTTCAGAAGCATTGCCGACAAAGTTTATGCAGCATATCTCGAACCGGCAAAAGATTCTATTCCTCCATACAATGAAGTTCCGCAGGTGAAACCCGGGCTGCGAGAAGATGTGACTTTACTAGCGAAAGACCTTGGCTTCAGGACACAATCTGAGAATCTGACTGCCGAACATGTAGCGGTGACCGCAGATACAGCGACCGTTTTTGTGACCGGTGTAAACGATATTCCAGGAACTGTTCCTGATGTGATTGGCATGGGGGCAAATGATGCAGTTTACCTGCTCGAAAAAGAAGGGCTGAGGGCTGAATTGAGCGGATTTGGGCGTGTTTACCGCCAGTCGCCGACACCAGGAACACCTGTTTCGAAAGGAGACTTGATCAACCTTGAGCTGGGTTTTGACGACCTGCAAATTGTGAAGAAAGATTCACTGAGCAAGGACTCTTTGCAGGCTAATGCTACTCCGGTCGTTGAGAAACCTGTGAAAAAAGTTGCTCAGCCCGTAAAACCGGCAGCCAAGCCAAAAGCTAAGGCAACGTCAGCCGTAAATACAAGCGGAACAACTAAAAAGACAACGGCAACGAAAGCTAAAACAACTACGAAAAAGTCAACTTCCACTAAGAAGAAAACGGGCAAAACCAATACAACTAAAGCAAATTCAACCAAAACGAAAAAATAGCAGCAATGAAGTCACTCAAAGACATATTGGACGGAGTCGCCGTTAAGAAAGTTGAAGGCAACCTGAATGTTTCGGTTCGTCAGATACAGTTCGATTCGCGAAAAGTTGATGTGGGCGATTTGTTTGTTGCAGTTCGCGGAACGCACACCGACGGACATCAGTTTATTGCCAAAGCAGTTGAGTTGGGCGCCATTGCGGTGGTTTGCGAGGAAATGCCCGGAAATCCGGCTTCAGGAGTAACTTTTGTCCAAATTGAAAATACACAGGTCAACTTTGGTAAAATGGCTGCTTCTTTCTACGGAAATCCTTCGGTCAACCTGAAAGTTGTAGGAGTGACCGGGACCAACGGAAAGACAACCATCGCCAGTTTGCTGTACAAAACTTTTTCGTTGCTGGGCTATAAAGTTGGATTGATTTCAACCATTAAATATTATGTTGGTACGGATGAATTTCCGGCCACGCATACCACGCCCGACGCGCTGGCAATCCAGTCGCTGATGGCCAAAATGGTGGAAGCTGGTTGCGAATATTGTTTCATGGAAGTGAGTTCTCATTCCATTGACCAGGACCGCATCAGCGGTATTCAATTCGATGGGGGTATCTTCACTAACCTGACGCATGATCACCTCGATTATCATCATACGTTTGCCGAATACCTCAAAGCCAAGAAGAAATTTTTCGATCATCTGCCCGAAACTGCTTTTGCTGTAACCAATGCCGACGATAAAAATGGCATGGTGATGCTGCAGAATACCAAGGCAGCAAAATATACCTATTCGCTGCGTTCGCTGGCCAGCTTTCATTGTAAAGTGCTGGAGAAACATTTCGATGGAATGCTCCTGAATGTTGATGGCCATGAGGTCTGGACGCATTTCACCGGACTGTTTAATGCCAGCAACCTGATGGCAGTTTATGGTGCCACTGTTTTGCTGGGCGTTGCAAAGGATGATATCCTGAAAATCATGAGCGAGTTGCGGCCGGTTTCGGGTCGTTTCGAAATTCTGCGTTCGGCGGAAGGAAAATATGCGGTGGTCGACTACGCGCATACACCTGATGCTATTCAGAATGTATTGTCAGGAATTGCTGAAATCAGATCAGGAAAAGAACAAGTGATTACCGTGGTTGGTGCAGGTGGCGACCGCGACAAAACAAAGCGCCCTGTGATGGCTAAAGAAGCCGCGCGATTGAGTGATAAGGTAATTCTAACCTCCGATAATCCGCGTTCGGAAGAGCCGGAACAAATTCTGGCCGACATGGAAGCGGGCCTCGAACCCGACATGAAAGGCAAAGTGCTTTCGATAGTCAACAGGCGAGAAGCCATCAAAACAGCCATCATGCTTGCCCGTCCTGGCGACATCATCCTGGTGGCCGGTAAGGGGCACGAAGATTATCAGGAAATAAAGGGAGTGAAATATCATTTCGACGACCGGGAAGTCATCAGGGAAATATTTGGGAATAATTAAAATACTACGTCATGCTCTATTATTTGTATCAGTTGCTGAAGGATTGGGACCTACCGGGTTTGGGAATGTTTCAATACATTTCATTTCGGTCTGGCGCCGCAATCATTATTTCATTGCTGATTACAGTGGGATTTGGGAAGAGCCTGATCCGCTTTTTGCAACGTAAGCAAATTGGTGAAGAGGTTCGCGACCTTGGGCTCGAAGGCCAGTTGCAGAAGAAGGG
>JAEWME010000413.1 GCA_023393265.1 Bacteroidota bacterium
GTATACATGTGTGTGATTATTGGATTTTTCGCTAAAACAGTATTTACTGAAAAAGCAGACATTCCCAGCAGACAAACAGCCGACAAAAACAATTTACGACCCGAATCACACATTCCGGTCGCGTTGCTAAATAGAGTCATAACTAAAAAGGTTAGATAAATCATTTAATATTTGCACTCAGTTCTATGGTTTTATTTCGACAATTTTCCATTGCGAAACTGGTTTAAATCCTGATGGGCCATAAGTATCGCGCATCAGGCCATTCAGTCTGAAAAAATTTTCGAAATGTTTATTCATAATGGTTTCTCCTGCGCCAACAGCAATTGGTTCGGGCCAGGTTTGGTCGGCACCGTAGCCGCCCCGCGCTGCCGACTGAATGTCGGGAATGTAATTCGGCCAAGTTCCTTCGAACCAGGTGTAGCCAAACAAAAAGGGCTCGGCCCCCGCCTCTTTAAGGCGATCTTTCAAACTAAGCTGAAGCCTGATAAAGGGTTCACCCGGGCAGGTGGCTATTGCGATTTTGCTATTGATTAATATTGTTGAAATATGAATATTATAATTTGTATCTGTTTTGAAGCGACCAACAAAATGCAGCGAGTCATCCATTAGCCTGATCTGTGTTTGGTCGGGTGCTGATCCGAGCGAATTGGCGAGCTTCACAGTTTCCCAGGCAAGCATCTCTCCTACCCGTTCTATGGCATGATAATCAGATGTGAAGCTATCGTTCGGGCCATTGCGGCGCGAACTGATTATCAGCGACTCGATGTCACCACCGGCACCCTGTACAAACAGACAAGTCAGATCTTTACCAAAAGTTTCTTCCACTTTTCGGCAAGCGACCCCGGGATAATCTGCCGATATTTCATAGTTACTGCAAACAACGTCGGCGTGCATCGCATAATTCATCATGATGGCGCGTGGTTGTCCGCTCATGTCTGTAATTTTAATCACGCCAACTTCAGGATCGACCGGACCAAAAGGAATGCGTTCAGGATTTTCGCCTGTATAATGATCGTCGGAAAACCATGACTCGCGGGCATGTCCATCTTCGCGTGGAATCAGGCGGTTAAATCCAAGCTGAGGAAAACACCTGTGACCAGCCGCTATTTTTGCTTGAAACATATTTTTTGTGGCCTCACCTACACATTTAATGAGTTGCCTTTCGACAAAAGGTTTGTCAGTTTTTCCGTTTGAATGGGTGTGCGAAGAGCTTAGGAAAAGTTCGGTTATTCCATATTTCTCCTTGCATGTTTTAACAACAGCATCGCTGGTGTAAATGCCCTGATCTACGGATACGAATGCCAGTCGCTTTCCATCGGCATCGAGTACCAGACAGCGGG
This sequence comes from Bacteroidota bacterium, assembly GCA_023393265.1. GTDB lineage: Bacteria > Bacteroidota > Bacteroidia > Bacteroidales > Prolixibacteraceae > Aquipluma. The sequence continues at coordinate 1,341 of JAEWME010000413.1, forward strand.
CATAAAGTGAGTCATGCAATGTTTCGCTGGAAATAGTAGTAATGTTGATTTTCGATGTTCCGGCCATCAGTACAGTGGTACCAGCGACATATTTTGAAGGAAAACCTACTATATAAGCCAGCAGTAATAAAATTGTACCTGAAAGTTTAATTTTTGACATGGTATTGGCTTAATGATGGTGTTTTATGAAACGTGAATTGTTATATCGGGGAGATGGTATTATCGTATTCAGGACTAAAATAATCTGAGAAAGATTTCTATCCGGTAATTCATTTCGATTTAACGCTCAATGTTTTTTCTGGTATCCTGTTAGCTGTTCAATCTGTATTTCTGTGACTTGCCTTTATAAAATACAAAAAATAGTTAAAAAACTGCCGGAACAGTTTTTAGTCCCGGCAGTTACGAACCTATTCTCTAATCTATTTTTTCCAGCTTGAGCCATGACGGTCTCACGTTTTGCTCCTTATTGGTGAAGCTAGCCACGAAACCAACAGAAACTTTGGCTGGTGTGTCAAGTGTAAATTCAATACTTTTCGCACCGTCGTTTCCAAGTCCGGCAAAATTTACCGAAGCAAGCGCTGTGGATAAGTTTTCAATATCAGGAAGTGTTGTTCCGATAGCAGCCGCAATATAACGCGGGTCGCTACCATTGTTGCTGATAATTGGATTTTCTCCGGCAAGACTCATGGTAAATCTGAATGTTCCTACGGGAAGATCAATTGTTTGGTAGAGTTTACCATTAACAATAGGCGTTTCTCCTTCGCCCCAACGTTCGAAACCAAGACTCTGCTTATCATTCTGCGGTCCTTCCCATCCACCGTCGTAACCACCCATACCGCCTCGGGTACGCATAGCTTCATTGGTCACCCAGGCTCCTGAAAGATTCCCCCAGCGATTTCCATCCCATTCCGAATGGGCAAATGGCCACTGTGCATTATTCAGGTAGTTTTCCGGAACTTCATTCGGATCATTCTGGGCATCAGCAGGAACTTCAACTTTAATAATCTGCGAATAGTTATATTTCCTGTTAGCATCGTTAACATTGGCGCCCACACGTACATAATAAGTGTAACCTGCTTTTACAGGAAGCGGGCCAATGCGGTAAAGATTACTGGTTTCAACATCGCCAACTTCCTCCATCCATGAGCGGTTAATCTGCTTTCTCATGTTATTATACTCACCAATATCGATAAAGCTTGTGGCACCGCAAAAAGTGGTAAGACTCAGAAATGGTTTGATTTCAACCAAGTTTGGAAGACCATCACGGATCGGAGCTTTCAATCGACACTTTAAAGTCAATTTCAATCCATTCAGTGTAGCCTCAAGATCGACAATTTGCAAATAAGGAGTCACTGTAAAATCCTGAACAGTAGAACCACCGAATTTTACATTTTTAACGGTGTCAACCGGCCAGAAAGGACCACCATAAGGAAGCATATCGTATGTTCCGGCAAAAAGTTTGCTGTTGTTATAAGAGCCATCCTGTTTCACTGTCAGTGACTGGTTATTTGGTACAGATTCTGTCCATGATCTTTCCCAAATACGAATACCCCATTCACCTTGCGATGTGGCCAGGTTTTCTCCGGTGTAACTATCAATTATACGACCGGAAACCTTTGCATCAGGAGCATCCCAGTTATCGACCTCCATACATGAAGTAACCGAGACGAGAATAAATCCTAAGATTATATATATTATTTTCTTCATAATATTAATATCGATAGTTAATGATTAGTAAAGCGGATTCTGTGGCAAAAGGTTAGAGTTCTTTCCAATTTCGCCCCATGGAATCGGTTCGTAGTAGCATGATTTGGAAGCGGTCCAACTTCTGTTCCATCTGTTGGTTTCATCCAAATAAATGTATTTTCCTTCTTCGGCAACAAAATAGCAGCTAAGTACCCTGTGACGGAACTGATTCAGTACCTGATCGGCAGTTCTCCAGCGTCGCAAATCCCACCACCAATGATTTTCACCATAAAGTTCACGTTCTCGTTCGTCGCGGATAAACTGAAGTGAATTTTCGATCTGATATGCATAATTTGCCTTATTGATCGTTCCGATATTTGTTGTTGTCATGTCAGTCGCAGGACGAACTACTTTTGAACCGGCACGCTCACGAATCTTCTGGACATAGTCGAATGCCTCGTCTCTTTTTCCCAATTCGTAAAGAGCTTCTGCTGTGTTTAGA
>JAEWME010000416.1 GCA_023393265.1 Bacteroidota bacterium
CGTCAATAGTTATCTCGTTCTAACAGTTGCCGAATTGTTCCTCAGTCCAATGGGCCTTTCATTCGTATCAAAAGTGGCTCCGCAACGTTTCCAGGGGCTGATGCAGGGTGGTTGGTTGCTGGCCACGGCCGTTGGTAACAAATTGCTGTTTGTTGGTAGTTTCTTCTGGGGAAAACTGGAATTATGGCAGTTATGGCTGATTTTTATTGTTTGCTGTTTAGTCTCGGCAGCATTTATTTTTTCAATTATGAAAAAGCTGGAGGCAGCAACGAAATAAAGGATATTTTATATGGATAAATAAAAAAGAGCGATAATTATCGCTCTTTTTTATTGTATGGGTTTTTAAACCAATGAATTGTTTATTCCCACTTAACGGTTTTCGAATCGAGGGTAATAAACTGCAAGTTGTTTTCCTTATTCGTTGTTGCTCCGGTTTCATACTTCACTCCAAGTAATTCAATCACATAATTTGTGTTTGCAACAGGCGATTTTCCGGTTGCCCATCCTGTAGTCGTGGCCCCAAACTCATATTCCGCTTTATCTGTGGCAAGAATTGGACTTTGAAATAAAATCTCAGCCTTGTTTACCGAATAGAAATTCACCACATAACCATCACAACCTGTGATTTTATCCCAGGTGGTTTTAAGTCTCTGGTTTGCCATCGCTGCTGTTTTAATCGCAATCGGAGTTAATTTTTCGTCGCCAACAACATCTTTAATCGTTATTTTCTGGTCGTTGACTGATGTAATTTCAAAGGTGTAATCACCTTTTGTGGGTAAAGCCGCCGTGTAATCACCTGATTCCATTTTAAATGTATATCGGTGCTTGTCAGTTGTTGCCGTCAGCTGGTAAACCTGAGGGGTTGTTCCGGGACCTGTAACTTTAACCGATTTCAGTTCATAATTGGAAGTTGCATAAATAACAAGGCCATATCGTATTCCGGCATCGGTTTTATGATCCTGAATGATTACATCACCCACAGCATTCAGCGGGGCCGGCGTTGGATCCTCATCATTACATGACGTAATCAGGAAAACACCAAGACACAGACAAAGAAGACCTGTAAAAAAACTTTTAGACTTTTTCATTTTTAATTAATTTTGAATTGTTATTTGATTATTGCCGGACTATTCCGGCTATTTTTGAAAAGAACCGTCCGTGGGGGGCGGTTCTTTTGCTAACTAATGATGGGCATAAATTATCTTTGGTTGCGTTGTCGCTATTGTGAAAAAGATTGATTTTTCATTTCTTTTTGCAGATGTATTATTGGTCAGTTATTTGGAGTAAATCTTTTTTTGAATCCGGATTATTAAAGTTAAGTCGGAGATCGATCAATAAAAAACTATATTTTTGAAGGAGCAGCGCAAATGTTGCTCCTTTTTTATAATGAAGAGTATGATGAACCGGGTATTCAGAATATGGGTAATTTTTTCATTGGCCTTATTGGCTGTTTCCTGCACCGTTCAGCCAGCAAAAGATTCTCCACCCAATTTTCAACCTTTTTTCGAAGAATATGGTGTGCAGGGCTGTTTCCTGCTTTACGACGTAAAAAACGACATCTATCAAATCTATAATTCGACCCGCTGCGAACAGGGTTTTCTTCCGGCTTCTACTTTTAAGATTCTCAATTCGCTGATTGGCCTGGAAACCGGTGTAGTAACGGGCGAAGATATGGTGATTCCGTGGGACGGCCAGGTTCGTTCGGTTGACGAATGGAACCGGGATCACACGCTTGCTTCTGCAATTACTTATTCGGTGGTGCCCTACTTTCAGGAAGTGGCCAGAAGAATTGGTCCCGAGCGGATGAAGGAATTTGTCGACGACTGCGACTTCGGACGAATGGACATTTCGAAGGAAACAATCGATCGCTTTTGGCTATGGGGCAACTCACGAATCACGCCATGGGAACAGATGAATTTTATGTACCATTTTTATGCAAACAAACTTCCGTTTTCTCAGGATCACATCGACCTGGTTAAAAAGCTCATCATCCTGAAAAAAACAGATAAATGGACTTTCAGTGGAAAAACTGGTATGACAGAGCAGGATAACCGGAACATTGGCTGGCTGGTTGGCTACCTGGAAGAAAATGGAAATGTCTGGATATATGTTTGTAATGTTGAATCGGGACTCGATAACACCGAACGCTTTAAGGAAAGTCGTCGTGGTGTTACCGAGCAGGTATTCAAATCAATGGGATTAATGGAAGAATAATCAGTGGTCAGTCGCAGTAGCCAGTCGCAGTAGAAAATAGCTTTCTATAACCGAAATTCTTCTTTTTGATCACTGAACATTGCGACTGCTTACTTTTTCACTTCCACCAGCGCTCCGTCAATAATTTTCACAACAACGTCTTCGTCGAGCAAGGTTGTGGTGTCGCCCAGGCTGGAAACATCGCCTTCTGCTACTTTTCTCAATATTCGCCGCATAATTTTTCCTGAACGGGTTTTCGGTAATCCCGGAACCAGTTGGATAAGGTCGGGTCGGGCAAAGGGGCCAATCAGATTGGTGACAGCCATTTTGATACTCTTCCTGATTCCTTCTTCGCCGCCGGTTGACAATTCACCGCAAACAACAAAGGCGTAAATTCCCTGTCCTTTAATCGGGTGCGGATAGCCAACTACAGCCGATTCGTTTACCAGCGGGTGCGAATTGATTGCATTCTCAATTTCGGCAGTTCCAAGTCTGTGCCCCGAAACATTAATCACATCGTCAACCCGCCCAAGAATCCGGTAGTAGCCGTCTTCGTCGCGCTGCGAGCCATCACCCGTGAAATAGAGGCTTTTAAAGGTCGAAAAGTAAGTCTTTCTGAACCGTTCGTGATCGCCCCAGATGGTTCGGGCCATTCCTGGCCAGGGATATTTGATACAGAGGTTTCCTTTTACACTGTTTCCTGAAAGTTCTTTGCCCTCGCCGTTTACAATAATGGGTTGAATACCAGGTAAAGGCAAGGTTGCAAACGACGGCTTGGTTGGAATAATGCCGGGAAGCGGACTGATCATCACGCCGCCAGTCTCGGTTTGCCACCAGGTGTCAACAATGGGGCAGCGGTTTCGGCCAATGTGGTCGTGGTACCAGTGCCATGCTTCCTCGTTGATTGGCTCACCTACTGTTCCCAGAATTTTCAGCGAAGAAAGATTTTTATTAACGATGTACTCCTGTCCAAGTGCCAGCAGCGATCGAATTGCAGTGGGCGCTGTATAAAACTGGTTTACCTGGTGCTTGTCGACCACATCCCAGAAACGACCGGCATCGGGCCAGGTTGGAACTCCCTCGAACATGAGTGTTTTAGCTCCATTAAGCAACGGCCCGTATACGATGTACGAATGTCCGGTAATCCAGCCAATGTCGGCTGTGCAGAAATACACATCGCCGGTATTGTACTGAAACACATTTTTAAACGTGTAGGCCGAATAGACCATGTAGCCACCGGTGGTATGGACAATTCCTTTGGGTTTTCCAGTCGATCCGGAGGTATAAAGAATAAAGAGAATATCCTCAGCATCCATTTCCGTTGCGGGGCAAACTTCTGATTGTCCTTTAACTGCATCGTGCCACCAGATGTCGCGGCCCGCAACCATTTGGATGTTGGATTTAGTGCGTTGGTAAACAATAACAGTCTCAACACCGGGGCAGGTTTCGAGTGCCTCGTCGACAATATTTTTGAGTGGCGTGATTTTTTCGCCCCGGAAACCACCATCAGCCGTGAGCACTACTTTTGCTTCAGCGTCGTTAATCCGGTCGGACAGCGAAGCCGCCGAAAAACCGGCGAAAACAACCGAGTGAACAGCCCCGATGCGTGCACAGGCCAACATGGCAACCACCAATTCGGGGACCATCGGCATGTAAATAGCAATGCGGTCGCCTTTCTTAACGTTCATCTTTTTCAGCGTATTGGCAAACTGGTTCACCTTCGAATACAATTCAGAGAAAGTAAGCGTTCTCGAAGCTTCATCCGGATCGTTTGGCTCCCAGATGATTGCGGGTTGGTTACCTATTGTGTACAGGTTTCTTTCGAAAATATTTTCGGTGATATTAAGCTTTCCACCAGTGAACCATTGAACGAGTGGGCCTTCGAAATTCCAGTTCAGGACCTGATCCCAGGGTTTTCGCCAGTAAAATTCTTCGGCCACTTCGGCCCAAAATGATTCAGGATTGGTAATACTTTTTTGATACTCGTGGATGTAGCCACCCAAACTGTGAATTCTTGGTACCATTACTGTTTAATTTAGGTTAAAAAGAGATTTTTTTGTCTGTTATGTGGTAAAGAAACAAGCCAGGATGAATTTGGTTGACAGCCAGCTATTTCTATTTTGGATTTCTTTTAGCTCGGTTAAGCGGAGGTTACGGACGCGTTAATAATTTCGAACCGGAAGGTTATTGTGATGTTTAACAGTTCCACTTTTGTCGGGAATATTTATCTTCGGGCTATAATCCTGAGTAAAGTGGTCGTACAGTAAAAAATGCGTGATATGGGACTAACTGCGAATGTTGTAGGTGCCACCGGTTTGGTAGGTCAACAGATCGTTAAGCAGCTACTCAATTACAAAGAGTATGATAAAGTCAGAATTTTTGTAAGGAAATCCACCGGAATTGAGCACCCCAAACTGGAAGAACATGTGATCGATTTTGGACAGCCCGCCATCTGGGCTTCGCTTGTAACTGGCGATGTGCTGTTCTCGGCTTTGGGAACTACCATTAAAGTTGCCAAAACCAAGGATAATCAATACCTTGTGGATTATACCTATCAATTTGATTTTGCCAAAGCGGCAGCAAAGAATGGTGTTCCGTGTTATGTGCTCGTTTCATCGATGGGTGCTGATTCTACTTCCTCGGTTTTTTATTCAAAAATGAAGGGAAAACTGGAAGATGCCGTTGTGATGCTCGACTTTAAACGTATCCTTATTTTCCGACCTTCGATTTTGGATGGCGACCGAAAAGAGAAAAGACCAGGAGAGCGCGCTGCACTGAGACTGAGCAAGATCATCACCCTTTTTATTTTTAAAAGCTACACGCCCACGCCAGTCGATTTGCTGGCGGAAAGGATGATTGCCAATTCGCTCGATTCAATTGACGGTTATCGTATTTTTGAAGGCCCGGGTATTTTTACCAAATAAATCCTGAACGGAAACCAACAGGTTAGTCAACCAAATCCGGTTTCGTTCGTTGTTTTTCAAAACAATAATTTAATCATCATGTATACCGGATTTTTACACTTGCACAATACGTTGCGTTGGTTGTTACTGATCGTAATTGTCGTAACGCTTGTCAAATATTTAATGGGCTGGCTCGGTTCAAAACCATGGACAAAAACAGACAATTTGCTCGGCATTGTTTTCACTTCGCTGATGGACATTCAGTTACTGACCGGCTTGGTTCTCTATTTTTTCCTGAGCCCTGTAATAAAACTCGCTTTTTCTGATTTTGGAGCGGCGATGAAAGATAGCGAACTTCGTTTTTACGCCGTCGAACACATCCTGATGATGGTCGTTGCCGTGGCGCTGGTTCATGTTGGGCGTGCCAAATCGAAAAAGGCGAAGACCGATAAATCGAAATTCAAAGTGGCGGGCATTTTCTTTTTGATTGCGCTGGTGGTTATTCTGGCCGCCATACCGTGGAGCCGCGCCTGATTTGTTTACTCGCCGCAAAGAAAGGTTCAGATTTTTTTTCAGAAAGTCTGAACCTTTTCTTTTTCGGGTGTACAGAAACAAAAAGACATGATCTTCGGAAAAAAGAAATACCTGATTTTGTTGCTTCTGCTCGCTTTATTAATTTTGGGTTTTGCACTGATGAGTGGCGGAAGTTCTTCTGATCCTGAAGTTTTTAACAGGGAAATGTTTAGCTTCCGGAGAATTACACTGGCCCCGATGGTCATTATTTTTTCATATTCAGCATTTATCTGGCTGATTTTAAAGAAACAATAGGTTGATTTTCAGGAAAAAAAGTAAAATATGGTCCGATAATGAACTGATGCGCCGGATTGTTCTGGGCGATCAGGCTGCTTTTAGCGAGCTTTATCAGCGGTATAAAGATCGGATGTATTATTATTTCTACCGAATGTTGGGTAATTCAGGAGAGCAGGCCAGCGATTTTCTTCAGGAGCTATTTATGAAACTGATTGAGCGGCCGGAAAGTTATAACCCGGATTATCCGTTTTCGACCTGGTTTTATTCGGTTGCCAATAACATGTGCAAAAACGAATACAGGCGGCAGGGCGTTCGCCGTGAATATGCCGACGAGGAGGCTTTGCAGCCAATGATTGAATTTCAGGATGATGCGTCAATTAGCCGGGAACAAATGGTTGAGAAAATTTTTGAAACCCTCAGTCAGCTCGGCGAAGAGCATCGTTCTGCTTTTTTGCTGCGCTATCGCGAAGGTTTTTCGCTCAAGGAAGTGGCCGCAATACTGGAACTTCCGGAGG
>JAEWME010000002.1 GCA_023393265.1 Bacteroidota bacterium
GAAAAACAAAAGCACGCAAGGATGACTCAGTAGCTCAGCTGGTAGAGCACATCCCTTTTAAGGATGGGGTCCTGGGTCCGAGTCCCAGCTGGGTCACGAAGATTGGTATCAAAATGAACTAAAAGCACTTAAATTCAATGATTTAGGTGCTTTTTTATTTGGTGCAACAACCAAAATAAACCACCCAGAATCAAATTAAAAGGGACTATAGCGAGACCTATTTCAAAAATTCTTCAATAGGTCTCGCAAAATGACGTAACTCTCTGCATTTCAATTCTATTTGGTTCAATTTGACTCGATTTGATGCTTGTGAAATAGCTTCAAATAGGGTACATTTAAATTGAATCGAGGCCTATTTTTTAACTATTAAATTGAAAAAAAGATGAGAGTTGCAGTTTGTTTTCAGTTAAAAAAGTCCAAAATGAGGACTGATGGTGTATCCCCTTTGTATGTTAGGTGTACACTGCATGGTCAACGATTTGAAGTTGCTACTGGTTTTGCATTTGTAACCGATGATTGGAATGAAACCAAACAATTGGTTAAGGGTAGAACAGAAGAAGTCAAAATTATCAACAACAGGTTGGGCAAAATCCGAACACGTATTCAGGATATTTATAACCAGTTGGAATCTCTTGGCGAGTCATTTGACGTAATAACCATCAAAGAGAAATTTCTTGGTAACCGCAAAGAAAAAAGATTGATCGAGGTTTTCGACTTGGTTGTAAAGGATGTCGAAGCTAAAGTTGGAAAAGACTATTCAACCGGAACATTAAAGCACTATAAAACTTCCAAAAAACGACTTGAGGATTTTTTGAAAAGTAAAATCAAAAGCGATGATATTGCTCTTTCAAAGGTTGATTTTGCATTCCTAACAGCCTTTGATTTGTTTTTGAAGACCGATAAAAAAGTAATGCCCAACACCGCCTTGACTTACCACAAACATTTAAAAAGGGTTTACAATATCGCTATTTCGTTGGGCTTGGTTTCGAAATGTCCGTACGACTCATTTAAACCAACAAGGAATAAAACAAACCGCGAATTTCTGACTTTGGCGGAACTGGAAGAAATCCGAAATAAACGAATTTCCATTCCTCGAATGGATTTGGTGCGTGATATATTTGTGTTTGCTGGTTACACCGGATTATCATTTTGTGAATTGGAAAAGATTAATCAAACCCATATACAGAAAGGCATTGATGGAAAAGATTGGATATTTATCTATCGTAATAAAACTGAAACTAGATGTGCAATTCCATTATTACCCGCTGCATCCAGCGTATTGAAGAAGTACGAAAATCATCCCGAAGTATTATCAAAAAATAGTTTGCTCCCAATCTATGCCAATCAAACAATGAATAGCTATTTGAAAGAATTGGCAGATATTTGTGGAATTCAGAAAAAACTATCTATGCACGTTGCAAGGCACAATAATTATTCTTTTCAGCTGAAAATAAGCAAGCTGTAAGAATAAAAATTCTTGACAGGTAACGATTTAGAAACGAGCGAGTCTCTGTTTTTCTCGTTATTTTTCACAATATCCACAAAGAACGATCTTAGACAACAAAAGTAGGAAAGATATCTGAATCGCAATATTTTTAGTCTGTTTTTCCCTTTTTAAAATTTGGCTGATTTTCTTCGTCTGCATATTGCCGATAGATTTCGTCAGGTTTAAATTCCCCTTTCTTTTCCGGCTATTTCAGAAAACATCGCTATTTTTGCAACTGATAAAAAGAATATAGCGGGCTTAGCCTCGTTAATATATAGTTATAACGTTCGCTGAACGTCTCGATACGAAAACTGGTAATTTTCATTTGAAAGAGGCTGATAGCGCAATGTTCATACTGTACGAAAGTATGGCGTGGGCTTGCCTGTTTCTTTCAAAGGGTAACCAGTACCTCGTGTCGGAATAGTGTGAGTTCCACGCTTTTTTGTGTGTTACAGCGAACGCGAATGCGGAAGTTTTAACATGCTAAACAAGAGAACATGAAAAAGATTATCCTTTACATCGCAACGTCGCTTGACGGGCGTATTGCTGAACCTGACGGCGGACTGGAATGGCTTATCGGATTTCCGAACCCTGAAAAAACAGATTACGGCTACAAAAACTTATTGGCTTCGGTCGATACGGTTGTCATGGGTGGCAGAACGTACCGCGAACTGCTGAATATGGATGTAATTTGGCCGTACCCCGAACAAATGACTTATATTATTTCCCACCACAATTGGGGTGAAAAAGACAAAATCAAATTCATTACGGAAAATATTATTGAAACAATTTCTGAATTGCGTAGCAAGGACGGTAAAGACATTTGGTTAGTTGGTGGTGGTGAATTGATTTCAATGCTGTTAACAGCGGATTTAATCGATGAAATGCAAATTTGTTATGTCCCTGTAATTTTGGGTGAGGGCATTCCCCTATTCCCCGAACAACCCAAAGAATCGAAATGGAAGATTAAAGGAAACAAAGTCTATGAGTCCGGTACTTTGAAGGTGGATTATCAAAAACAGGATAAATAAGATTGTTTTTCAGACTGGGTATTCCCGCCTTCATGTGGAATAACAGTAAAACCCAAAAGTCTGGAACTTCGCACGTCAACCCTCACTTTTTCCCGTTAATAACTCAAATTAACACACTTTTTTACAGCTAAATATAGCAGGCTATACAATCGCCGCTGGAACGGACGCTTTCAGGGTCTATAACAACAAGCACTGGGTAAGTGACATCGCTTTCGGTGCAGGACTCGGAATGTTATGTACCGAATTGGCATATTGGATATATCCTTCGGTAAATAGCGTATTTTCAATTAACAACAAAAACGTCGCCTTTTATCCCTATTACAACGGGCAACAAGGCGGGTTTTCCTTGTCTATTCAACTTTAGAAAACAAAAATATGAAAACATACATCATAAGATTACTCTCTCGTACAGACAAGCAGCGACAAAACCTTAAAACAAAAAAACTGCTTTTATAAACTCAATCGAACGAATCTATTTCTTCTTTTATCGTACTTTTGTTACAGGAAAAATTAGATAAAGGACTATGTGCTTGTTATGGATACTAATATTCCACTCTCTTTTTTGTTTAAATATCATAAGTCAAAACGTCGTTGATATTAAAAGCGGAATAGTATTATGCAAAATAAGATTCAATATATTATAAAAGAGTGTTTACGTTTGTATCCTTATTTATGAAAGATACTGAAGTTAAATTAGAAATCCGTAACATCAAACCAACCGCCATGCGCGAATTGGTTTTGAAGGTTTTTATCGAACAAAAAGCCGCTATTAGCCTATCTGACTTGGAACAAAAATTCGAAAAAGTGGATAAAGTTACGTTGTATCGTACACTCAAAACTTTCGAAGAAAACAAGCTCATTCATAGTATTAATGATGGTAGTGGGTCAATAAAATATGCTTTATGCCGTGAAACCTGTCAATGCAATCCAGAAGACCTCCACGTTCATTTTTTTTGCAAAAAATGCAAACAGACGTATTGTCTGAACGATATCCCCGTTCCGGCGATAAATCTTCCCGTTCATTTTTCTCTCGAAAATATAAGCATGGTAGTGAAAGGTATTTGTTCGAATTGCTATAAATAATATTGCAACTAGGTTGCATAAACTTTTTATTACATTTGTCGTTGTTAATTTAGTTTTAATTGGATTTTTATGAGTCGTGGTTGGAAAAATATGAGAATGGTCGCAATATTATTGGCTGGGCTGGTAATATTACTTCATTCTGTAATTACTCATCATCACCATTCTGATTTATCCACCGATCATTTTGGTAATGTCAATAACGCAACCCGAGTTCCAGGTGAATCTTCGGATGAAGCCAACAAGCATTGCCACGCTTTTAATAATATCATTACTGAGAAGGTTACTTCAAAGACCGTTAATGTCAAGATTGAGCCAAATTTTAATTTGATTTTAATTTCGGTTTTTGACACATTCCTGTATGCAGATAATGTGGAATCAACCACTTACATTATTTGGAATGTTGATATTATTAAACAATATTTCTCAACTGTACTATCCTTTAGGGGGCCTCCTACTTTATTGTAATTTCTTCTTACTATTTTATTTTCCCTGATAGAAATGTCAGGATTTTGTTAATGCTTTATATTCTAATGAAATGAATAAAAGGAAATTAACAAAGAAGAAATTGCAGGAGAGACAAATTGCTGAAGATAAGAAATTCAACAAAATTTTGCTTATAAGTTTCAGCTCACTTATCCTGGTTACAGTTTCAATCTTTGTATTTTATACCAACTGGTGCAATACAAAATACACTTACAGGCAATATGCCTTATATGGTAAGGAGATACCACCCGAATTAGTTTGCATGAATGGTAATAATTTGAAAATTCATGAAAGCTTAGAAAAAAATTATCAAGGTAAGATTTACTACTTCTGTAGCAATGACTGCTTTAACCATTTTGCGAACCACTTTCGTCAAAATGCATTTGTTCTTGACTCATTTTCAGGTGATACAATTTGCAAGGCCGATGCATTGATTGGATTAAAAAATCAGGGTAACCCTGCGGTCGTTTATTTTAAAAACAGAAAGACATTCAATCAATATTATGAAGCAAGGAGATGATTTAGAAAATTAAAGATCATGCACAAAGAAGAAGAAACCCAACTTAAAGAAATATTAAACTGGATTTTCATTATTCTGACATGTTTTAAATTGGTTTATAGGTTGTTGCAAAAAATCATCGCTTCTTCAATGAGCAATAAAAATAAATTAATTAAATTATTATGATAGATAAAATAATAGCATATTCTATAAAGAATAAATTCATAGTGAGCCTTATCCTTTTGGCACTGATAGGGGTTGGCATTTATTCTTTAAAGACAATAAATCTTGATTCAACACCTGACATAACAAACAATCAGGTGCAGGTAATTACAGTTTCTCAGAATCTCTCAACAGAAGATATAGAACAATTTGTTACCTATCCTGTGGAATTGGCTATGGCCAATTTACCAGGTGTTACTGAGATCAGGTCCGTATCTCGCTTTGGGCTTTCTGTCGTTACCATTGTGTTTAAAGATAATATGGGGACTTATTTGCCAAGGCAGGTAGTCCAGGAAAAACTTAATGCAGTAAAAGACCAAATACCGAGTCAATTTGGAGAACCATTTATGGGGCCTATTACAACTGGTTTAGGGGAGATTTTTCAGTACACAATAAAACCCAAACCGGGTTTTGACTCTATTTATTCGCCGATGGATTTACGTACCATTCAAGATTGGATTGTAAAGCGCCAGATGGCATTAATCCCTGGTGTTGTTGAAGTAAACTCGTTTGGCGGAAATATTAAGCAGTATGAGATTGCGCTAAACCCAGATAAATTGAATGCTATGAATGTTTCAATGACCGAAGTTTTTGAAGCATTGGAAAACAATAATGTCAATACAGGTGGGGCCTATATTGAGAAGAGCCACATGGCCAATTTTATTCGGGGAGAAGGTTTGGCCCGAACATTGGATGACATAAAGAATATCGTTATAAAAAACGACAATGGCATACCCATTTTGATTAATGACGTAGCTGAGAAAGTTCATTTTGGTAGCCAGGTTCGCTATGGAGCTTTCACCCAGGAAGGGCATGAAGCGGTGGGCGGCATGATTTTGATGCTAAAAGGAGAAAACTCTAACGAAGTCATACAAAATGTAAAAAACAGGATCGATGAAGTACAAAAGACTTTACCTAAAGGACTGGAAATAGCTCCTTTTCTCGATCGTTCAGCCTTAATTGAACGTACAACCGGTACTGTCAGTCGTAACCTGATGGAGGGAGCATTGATCGTAATATTTGTTTTGGTTATCTTATTAGGCAGTTTACGAGGTGGCTTGGTTACTGCATCTGTTATTCCTCTGTCCCTATTGTTTGCATTTATTTTAATGAAGGTTTTTGACGTATGGGCAAACTTAATGAGCCTTGGTGCGATTGACTTTGGGATCATCGTTGATGGGGCGGTTATCATAGTTGAGGGAACTGTACATGAAATTGAGAAAAGGATAAAAGCCGGAAAAAACAAATTTGATAAAATCCAAATGAATGAGCTTACTTATCATGCTTCTAGCACAATGATGAATTCTGCATTCTTTGGTCAATTAATTATTCTAATTGTTTTTGCTCCGATACTTTTCCTTACAGGCGTTGAAGGTAAAATGTTCCGCCCAATGGCATTCACATTTGGTTTTGCTGTTATCGGCGCGATACTACTTTGCCTCACCTATGTTCCAATGATTTCCTCCATTGTAATGAAACCAACAATAAATAAAAACAGTTGGCTTGCTCGTTTAGAGAATTTACTTGAAAGAATCAGTAACAGATTCTTAAATGCAATTTATGCCGCATACAAACCAATTCTTACTCTTGCACTTAAACGTAAGAAATCTGTCCTAATTGTCGCTTTGTTGCTATTGGGAAGTGCTGTTTTTGTTTTTACCCGCATGGGTGGCGAATTTGTCCCAAGCCTTAATGAAGGAGATATTGCTATGCAAGCTTTCCTTAGACCCGGAAGCTCGTTGTCTGAAACAATAAAGCGGGAAAAGGAAGTTGAAAACATAATAATGGCAAACTTTCCGGAAGTAAAAACTGTTTGTGCCCGAATAGGCGTTGCCGATATACCCACTGATCCGATGGGATTTGATTATACCGATAGTTTTATCATCCTTGAAAAGGATATGAATAAATGGGTATCTGCCAAATCAAAGGAAGAGTTGATAGAAAAGATTAAATCAAAACTGTCACAACTCCCTGGCCTTAATTTCACCTTTAGTCAACCTGTTGAGTTGCGTTTTAATGAGCTTCTAACCGGAGTCCGGGAGGATGTTGCAGTGAAATTATTTGGAGAAGATTTGGATGTACTCTCGCAGAAAGGAGAAAAAATGCTTGAAATAATAAGCAAGATACCTGGAGCAGAGGATGTAACCCTTGAAAGGACAGCTGGGTTGCCACAAATGACCGTGCAATATGACCGAAAAAAGATAGCGCAATACGGACTGGATATCAGTAAACTTAACAGGTATGTTAGTGCAGCTTTTGCAGGCAGTAGTGCAGGGGTAATCTTTGAAGGAGAAAAGCGTTTTGACATGGTAATCCGGCTTGATGAACAACACCGTAAAAGCATTGAAGATTTACGCAACTTATATGTTGACCTTCCGAATGGTAAACAAGTGCCTATAAAAGAGTTAGCAGAGATAAATTTTCAACCAGGTGCAATGCAAATTTCAAGAGAGGGTACTTTTAGGAGAATTTATGTAGGAGTAAATGTAAGAGGAAGAGATGTTGAATCAGTAGTAAACGACATTCAACAAAAGCTTGATAAACAACTCAATTTACCAGCGGGTTATTACGTCACTTACGGAGGTGAGTTTGAAAATCTTCAACGGGCGAAAGACCGCTTATCAATTGTTTTACCGATAGCTTTGGCTCTCATTTTTATTCTATTATATTTTGCCTTAAAATCATTCCCTCAGACGGTTATGATATATATGGCAGTGCCACTGGCTGCAATTGGAGGTGTTTATTTCCTATGGCTTCGGGGAATGCCATTTAGTATATCTGCCGGGGTCGGGTTTATCGTACTTTTTGGAGTTGCAGTTTTAAATGGGCTAGTCCTTATCAGCCGTTTTAATTCGCTTAAAACGGAAGGTGTCAATGATTTAATGGAACGAATTTCAGTTGGAACCCAGGAGCGATTGAGGCCGATCCTTCTTACTGCGACAGCAGCCATGTTAGGTTTTTTACCAATGGCAATTTCTGGTTCAGCTGGAGCGGAAGTACAACGCCCACTTGCTACAGTAGTAATAGGTGGTTTATTTAGCGCAACTTTCCTCACATTGGTTGTTATTCCAGTTTTGTATGCATTGGTTGAATCATTAGCTGAAAGAAGAAGAATAAGTCGGACGACCATAACAATCAAACCACTCATTATTTTCCTTTTTCTTAGTATTGGACTATCTATAGTTTCCACGACGACACAGGCTCAGGGAAAGGACTCCTTAACTCAGATATCACTTGATAAAGCAATCAACAGGGCAAAGAATAATTTTCCGTTGATAAAAGCTGCGCAACTTGATGTTAAGAATCAACAGGTTTTAAAAAAGACAGTTTGGGATTTTGGCAATACCGAATTTTCAACAGGTGCCGAGGAACTTGGTAAATCGAATAACGGTATATATACAACCGTTGGTATCAGACAGGACTTTGATATTTTAAGCATCGGTGCAAAATCACGAGTTCAAAACAAACTATTGGCAATTTCTCAAACAAATCTTAACCTTACAAAATTGGAAGTTTCTCGTGAAGTAAGTGTGGCTTGGGGAAATACTTATAGTGCAAAAAAAACATATCAGTTATACTTACAACTGGATTCAATTTTTAAAGATTTTGAAAGAGCCGCGAGATTACGTTATGAAACCCAAGCAACATCAAAACTTGAGTATCTTTCTGCATCAAATCAGGCGAAGCAGATCAGCATTCAAAAAGAGAAATCAAAGAGAGACTATTTAATTTCTCTCCAAAGATTAAATCTATGGTTTGTCAGTGATACAATCTTTACCGTTGATGATACCTCTGTAAAGGGGTTAGGCGTTTTGCAGTATTTACGTTTAGACTCAGCTTACCAACATCCGGAGCTACAACTGTACGAACAACGAGTGCAGTTGGCTGATGCCCGCCTTAAACTGATGAAATCTGGGTATCTGCCCAAATTCACCGCCGAATATGGTAGCCAAAAAATTGGTTCTCAATCAGGTTATTATAAATATCAGGTTGGTATAAGTATTCCACTTTTTTTCAATTCGCAATTAGGTAAAACCCAGTCGGCTAAGCTTGAAAGTAGTATTGCAAGGGAAAATTATTCTCAAAAGACAATTGAAGTTATGGCTGGGTATAAAATTCTTTACGATGAGTATAAAAAATGGTTAACTACTTGGGAATATTACCGTGATGTTGCATTACCTGTTGCAAAAGAACAGAAAAACGGAGCGATTGCATCTTATCGAGAAGGGGCGATTGATTATATCAGTTTTCTGCAAAATGTGAAGGATGCAATGGAAATTGAGTTTAATTATTGGAACGCTTATGGAAACTATCTTGATTCCAGATTTAAAGTTGAATATTTTATTAACTCCTCAAAATAAGCAGATGAATTTAAAAATAATAAGTAAAACCGTAAAAATTATGAAAATAGCTATTATAGCAGGATTCCTTGCATTTGTCTTTGCATCCTGCACCCAAAAACCGACAGCAACTGCAGACAAAGAAGTCTCTGCTAATCCTATTCCTGAAGGTGCCCCGACTAGCGCATTATTGACTAGACAACAGTTTTCGGCCTTGGAAATTAAGACAGATACACTGTCAAAGCAGAATTTCTCAAGTGTTGTTGTGGCCAATGGTCAACTTGAGGTATTGCCTCAGAATGAAGCCTCCGTTACAGCTATAATAGGTGCAAACGTTATTTCAATTGAGGTCTTTGAAGGGAAGGAGGTTAGGCAAGGACAAATATTGGCCTATTTGAGCCATCCGGATTTGTTGAACTTACAGACACGTTATTTGAATTCATGGAACCAACTGAAATATGCTGAAAAGGATTTCCAGAGACAAAAAGCCCTATATGAAGGACAAGTTGGAGCAGGTAAAGACTTGCAAAAAATTCAGTCAGACTTTTATTCTCTCGCGGGTGAGGTAAAAAATCTTGAAGCCCAATTGAAATTGCTTAAACTCGATCCTATAAAAATTAACCAAGGCACTATTTACGAAAAAGTGCCGGTGGTTAGCCCGATTAACGGATTTATTGAAAAAGTCGATGTAAAAATCGGGCAATATGTTGATCCCCAGAAACAAATGTTTGAGGTGCTAAATAACGAACATATCCATGCAGATTTAATGGTTTATGAGAAAGATGTTAACAAGGTTAAAGTGGGTCAGAAAGTTGCATTCACAATTGAGTCCCTCTCTGGTGAGATCTTGTCGGCTACCATTTTTGCAGTGGGTAAATCTTTTGAACAAAACCCAAAAGCGGTTCATGTCCATGCCGAAATTGAGAATAAAAAAGGCTTATTGATTTCCGGAATGTATATTACTGGTAGAATTTCCACAGGCAATGATTATGTATATGCATTACCTGAAGGCGCCCTTGTAAATGAAGAAGGAAAATCATTTGTTTTTATTTCAGAACAAGTTGGAGACAACTGGAAATTTAGTCCGTTAGAAGTTATTCCCGGACAACAGGAAGATGGTTATGTCGAAATAAAACTGCTTTCACCATTGAAAAAAGGTTCGTTGATAGCTATGAATAATGCCTACTATCTCCTTTCAGAAATGAAAAAAGGAGAAACCGGTGAAGAGTAACCTAATAAGTTTAATATCAAATAATTATTATCATGTCTTAAAAAAAATAACATGAAAGCAATAAAAGCATTTGTTAAGCCCTTTAAAGTAAATTCTATTTTGAATCAATTAATAGAGGCCGGTTATCCGAATTTAACAGTCTCATTAGCTGAAGGTACCGGACGTTTTAAAGGAGATGAATCAACACTCTCAACCCATTTTTCAATAACAAACAGTAAAGTCGCTAAAATTGAAATTGTATGCAATAAGAAAGATGTGGAAAAGATAGTTGAAATAATCTCAGAACAAGGTCGTACGGGAAACCCAGGTGATGGTCTAATTTATATTTCTAGTGTTGAAAAAGCATACCGTGTAAAAACGGGTGAAGGAATCATACTGGACGATAAGGATTAGAACTCATGGATTGTATTCTTGAAATGCGCAAAATAGCTATTGCCAAAGGAGGGAAATGCTTATCACCTTATTATACAAATAATAAGGTAAAACTTCTTTGGGAATGCAGTTGTGGCCACCAGTGGTTTGCAACACCTTTTAGCATTAAAGTCAGGAATAGCTGGTGCCCAGTTTGTGCTGGCAACCAGGCTTTTGGAATGGATTCCATGCATAAATTGGCAGAAAAGAAACAAGGGAAATGCCTTTCTTCAATGTATAGGAATTGTAAGACAAAAATGCTATGGCTATGTCACGACGGACATCAGTTTCAAATAACACCTTACAACGTTATGCGGGGAAAGTGGTGTCCCTATTGCCGTACTACCATAGTTTAAAAGTTTAATTGGAACTGGTGGGGGATATAAAACCCCACCAGGTTTTAACTCTATTTTCATGTAATATTTCAACTATGAAAACATATTTCAAAAGACTATTTATTTGGCAGCTTGCCGGAGGAGGTATCTTTCTTCTTGTACTTTCTCCAGTGCTATTGGCTGTTTACCAATATGAGTTCTCTAGTCATCAAATCTCATTTGAGCAGAATTTACTCGATATTTATCAGCAACTTTTATTTCCTGATGATATTGATATTCCGATATTGAATATAATTATTTCGACAATAGGCACCATAATAGGTACCTTACTTTACTCTTTGAAAAGACGAATTTCAGTCAAGAACCTTTCTACTTCAGATATTATTACTCTCATTGAAAAGGGAGAAAACGCAAAAGTTGAGTTTAAATCATCTCTTCGGTACGATTATAGGCAGATAAAAACAAACAAAAATCTGGAGGATGTAATATTGAAATCAATTGCTGGGTTTTTAAATAGCGATGGTGGGGTCCTTTTAATTGGAGTGAATGATGATGGTGAGATTTTGGGAATTGCGAATGACTTTTGGTCATTGAAAACCAAGACTAAAGATGGTTTTGAACAAAGGCTGATGCTAATTATATCAAACGCTTTTGGGAAAGATATCTGCACCAAAATACATGTTTCCTTTCATGAAATCGAGAATAAGGATGTTTGCTCGCTATTAATTGAAAGATCTAAGCGGCCTATTTATTTTAGAGACAACAATCAAACTATCTTCTTTTTACGGACAGGAAACGTAACCAACCCTCTTTCAACAAGTGAAACTGTTGAATACTTAGAGTCAAAGAATACATAACAGTGTCTTAGATTGTCTTATTGCTAAAAATTAAGATCATGAAAAAAATACAATTTGTTTACTTGATAGCAGCAATAGCTGCTTTACTGAGCAGTTGTGCTGTTATTCGCCCCGGCGAAGTTGGATTAAAAGTAAAGTATGGCAAAATTAAGCCAGATATTATGACTCCTGGTATATATGCCAGAGGTATTTTGGGAACCAGAATCGAACGTTTTGATACCCGAGTTATTGAATATTCGAAAAAGCTTGGATTTCATAGCAAAGAAGGGATAGAGGTAACTTCAGAATTGACCCTGCTTTATCATTTAGTACCAGATTCTGTCCAAAGCATTTATAAGAAATTTAATGGCTATTACCAGAACACTCTTATTATTAATAATCTCATTGCTGCATTGCGACAGGAGGGACTCAACCATAATGCCATCGAACTTATTACCCAACGTGCGGAGATTGAAAATTCCATTAAGGAAAAACTTATCACGACTATTGGTAAATACGGCTTCTCTGTTGATTTGGTCCTTATTAAGGAGATTGACTTGCCTGACGAAATAACTAAGACAATACAATCAAAATTAACTGCAGAACAGGTATCTAAAAAAACCGAGATTGATTTGGGAATTCAAAGGAAAAATCTCAATTACCAGATCGAAAAGGAAAAGATGGAAGCTGAATTGGAGGTTGCTAAACAGCGAATAGCACTTGACTTTGTCATTGAAAAGCAGAAGAAAGAATCGGAGCGTTTATTGATAGAATCAGAAGCAATCAAAAAATCTCAGGATATACTAAATTCATCGCTCACCGATAAACTAATTCAGTTTAAAGCGCTTGATATTACCAAGGATTTGGTAAAGTCCCCAAATGCTAAAATCATTATTACTGATGGAAAATCACCGGTGATTTTAAATGACAAATAAAAAGAGGCACTGGAATCCAATAGTAAGTATTACTTAAAAAACTTGGAGTATTTTAAATTGCTCACTATTTTTTATTCATATACTAATTAGATCTGATTTATTTGTCCGGAGCAAAATTTTGATACTTCAGTAATTAACATTAAAAGCTCAAATATTTAACAACAAAAATCGATAATATGAAAAAGATAGTATTTTTCTTGTTGCTTCTGAATTTCCTTTTTAAGGGATTATTCGCACAAAATATCTCTAATGTTAAGAATGATTCAATAATATTCGAGAAAGTCGTTCATGATTATGGAACAATTGTAAAAGGGAGCGATGGCAATTCTACTTTTAATTTTACGAACAAAGGGCAAGGACCTTTAATTCTAAACAATGTGAAGACATCCTGTGGTTGTACTGTCCCTGAATGGCCAAGTACACCTATTCCTCCCGGGAGAACAGGAATTATTAAGGTTAAATATGATACTAACAGATTAGGTACTTTTTCCAAAGCTATTACTGTAAACTCCAATGCTAAAAACTCACCGGTGACCATTATAATTAAAGGAAATATAATAAACAAACAGTAAGGGACTATAAGGAAATGGACTAATTAATATTCTAGACAATAGGGGATTTAGGATTTCATTTCTCCATTGAACATTATTATTTTAGTTATTTGGCTGAAATGTAATTCTAGTCCTCTATTTAAAATACATTAAATACCTGAAAATTGAGTTGGAAACATTTTTACAATAAATAATTGGGACATGAAAAAATATAAATTAAAAAATCTGGATTGTGCTTCATGTGCATCAAAGATTGAAGATAACTTGATAAAGCTAGAGGAAGTAAAATTCATAACTGTGAATTTTGCAAATTCCACGATGACTATCGATACCGACAACATCGAAAGGGTTAAAGCCCGAATAAAAGAGATAGAGTCGGAGGTTGAAGTAGAAGATGGTGATGATGCGAAAGCTTTGGTTTCAAAAGGTGAACTTGCAGAAAATAAACGGACAATAATTAAAGCTGTTGTCGGATTGGCATTGCTGCTCATTGGATTAGTATTTGAAAAAAGACTCCACAATACTCCATATGAAATAGCGGAATATGCTGTTTATGTTACAGCCTACCTCATTGTAGGTTGGAAGGTGATAACCTCCGCAGTGAGAAATATAATCAAAGGACAATTTTTTGATGAGCAGTTTTTAATGACCATTGCTACACTTGGAGCTTTTGTTATTCACCAGATGCCTGAGGCAGTTGCAGTTATGCTATTTTATGTTACGGGTGAATTGTTTCAGGATATTGCGATTGGCCGTTCTCGAAAATCAATCAAGTCGCTACTGGAAATCAAGCCCGATTATGCTAATTTGAAGGCAGGCACGGAAATAATAAAAGTTTCCCCGGAAGAGGTTAAGATTGGTGATACGATCATTATTAAGGCTGGGGAGAAAGTCCCACTTGACGGAACAATAATTGAAGGAAAGTCGTTTGTTGACACAGCCGCATTGACAGGAGAAAGCGTTCCCAGAAGCGTGAAAGAAAATGATGAAGTAATGGCTGGGATGATCAATCAGAGAGGGGTTATTACGATTAAAGTCAACAAATTATTTGGCCAGTCATCTGTTTCAAGAATACTTGAATTGGTCGAGAATGCCACTTCGCAAAAAGCAGAAACTGAAAAATTCATCACAACTTTTGCAAGGTACTATACCCCGATAGTGGTTATCGGCGCTTTGTTCCTGGCGATATTACCACCGCTTTTATTCAGCGGGCAAACATTTAACGATTGGATTTATCGGGCATTGGTTGTGTTGGTTATTTCTTGCCCTTGTGCTTTGGTTATCAGCATTCCCTTGGGTTATTTTGGCGGTGTTGGTCTTGCATCACGTAAAGGAATTCTTGTGAAAGGCTCTAATTTTCTGGATGCATTAACCCGAATAACAACTGTCGTGTTTGATAAAACAGGTACTCTGACAAAGGGCGAATTTAAAGTTGCAGAGGTTGTTACATCCAACGGTTTTACTAAAGAAGAAATTTTGGAGTACGCTGCTTATGCAGAAGTTAACTCGAACCATCCCGTTGCACAATCTATTACCATGGGGTATAAGAAAAAGATTGATCCTGCCAGAATCAGCCAAATAGAGGAGATTTCCGGGCATGGCATTAAAGCGGTTGTTGAAGGCAGAATTATTCTTGCGGGCAATGACAAGCTATTGCACAAAGAAAAGATTGAACATCCAGTTTGTCAAGTTGATGGAACAGTGGTACATGTTGTTATTGATGGCATTTATGCCGGGTATATCATTATTTCCGATAGTTTGAAAGAAGATGCGATTGATGCGATAGAAAAATTAAAAGCGAAAAAAATACAGACGGTCATGTTGACCGGTGATAATCAATATGCTGCTCAGGCTTTTGCAAAAAAATTAGGAATCAGCCGTTATTACTATGAACTGCTACCTGAGGATAAAGTTAAACACATTGAGCAATTAATATCAGAAAATAAAGATGGCCGGGTGGCTTTTGTTGGCGACGGAATAAATGATGCTCCGGTGATTGCCCGTGCAGATATAGGTATAGCCATGGGAGCACTTGGTTCCGACGCAGCAATTGAAACAGCCGATGTGGTGCTGATGACAGATTCACCTTCAAAAGTGGCTCAGGCTATTGACGTTGCTAAAATAACAAGGAACATTGTATGGCAGAATATCTTGTTTGCTATGGGCGTAAAACTTGTTTTCATAGTTCTTGGCGTATTTGGAATTGCTACCATGTGGGAAGCTGTTTTCGGGGATATGGGTGTTGCCCTGATTGCAATTTTTAATGCCCTAAGGATATTAAAAAAATAGGTTAACATGATAACTCTCAAAAATGATTGTGCCATCTCTGTTTAAAACCAAAACTCGCTGGTATCTAGGTTGAATCTGGTATCCAACGTATGGGTTGTAAAATTAAATTGTAATCAATATTAAAACTAAATCACATGATAGATGAAATATATATCCTAGTGTTCCTTGTCGTATATTTCATTGCTGTATTTATATATCCTACAATAAGGGTAAAGCGTAAAACCGGAATAATTGCTTATGTATTTAGCAATACGGATTCTTTACAGGACTACATAAGAAAGGTACTCACTTTGATTAACTTCCTAATATTTTTCACAGTGTTGACTAATCTATTTCCTGATGTCTACCAGTATCTTATGCCAGGTAAATGGCTGGAAGTATCAGTTCTTAAATACACCGGATTTACACTCGTTCACGTCGCATTACTCTGGATTGTAATAGCAGAGGTTCAGATGGGCAACTCGTGGCGGATAGGTATTGACCTTTCGACAAAAACTGAACTAAAAACAAAAGGTCTGTTTTCCATTTCACGTAACCCCGTATTTTTGGGGATGCTTATTACCCTTGCAGGCATATTTCTTATTCTTCCTAATGCAATTTCGTTGCTTATACTAGTAGCCTCAATATGGATAATACAGATACAGGTTCGTCTGGAAGAAGAATATTTAGCGAAGAAACACGGTAAGAATTATGCTGAATATTGCAAGAATGTGGGCAGATGGTTTAAAATAAATTGACAAGGATGCCTGATTTTGCACAAATGATTCATCAAGTTAATGGAGGTAAATTTTTCAGGTTTGAATTTGTATTTCAGAAATAAAGTCGTCACAAAGGCGTAATGATTGTTTGAAACAAGTTTATTCTTTTTCAATACTGCAAACCTGATTTATTTGCCTCTGTTTTAACGATTTAAACTTTAATGCGATCATCAAGATAGGAGTTGATTGAACAAAATAGAACTATGACCTATATAAATGAACTATGATTAAATATATCACCAATCTTAAAAAAGAGGTTGATGCAAGAATTGAACAAATAGAATCTTCTGAAGATAACATTTTAAAAAGGTCTTTAGCCGGTTCCCAAGTCCTCGGAGAGGCATTCAATCGATTGAAGACATTTATTTTGATTTATACTTTTAAAAACGAAGAAGAGGAAATATTATTTTTTAAAGATATTAAGCCTAAGTTTTGCTATCGACTGATTTATTACCGTAAAATCTTTAATATAGAGATGAATAGACCATTAGCAGGATTTGATGCTCAAAAAGAATATTTGAACAGAGAGCTGAATGCAATTAATGATTATACAACAAAACGTTTGGATTTTGTACGGTATTACCGCTCCGGCTCCACCCACATGGATTCTCTTTATTTTCTGCGCGGCAGGGTAGATACCGAACAATACCTGGAAACCTTTTATTATGAGCTTGATCCGAAATTCTCAACCAATTGTGATTTCAAAGTGGCTAAAATCATGGCCAACGATATGCTTTCCGCCTACCTGATGCAGGAAATAGAGCTGTTGAATGACAATGGAATAAAATTCGGCACTTTTAAATTTCCGGCTACAAAGAAAACATGGATGGGAAGCAAAACTGAATTGCAGGAACAAATCTACTCCTGGGATAGTGCCGGTTCATTCGGCGATGTACCGCTTACTCAACTTTACGATTATATCCAGAATGTATTTAATATCCAGTTGGACGGCAATCTTTCACGGGCTTTCGGCGATTTGAAAATACGCAATGTCCCCACACCCTTTCTTGATAAATTGAAAAATGCCCTGTTGAAGCGCATGGGTAGAAAATAACCGATACCGGGGTCGGTATTTATCCATAAACACCCGGTTTTGATATTAATTCAGGTCAGAATCGGGTGTTTTGTATTATAATCTCCTTGATACCGACTGTTTTCCCGATTTTTCGTTCCATTTTAACATGGAAAACTCTTATAAATCCCTGTAAATAATCTCTCTGCAAATATCTTCAAAAAAGTCATACCGACCTCGTTATCAGTCATTCATAAACGTCTGATCTTTGTGTAAGCAAGAATAAAAAATACAGCGGCAATGGGTATAAATGACGATTTGAAGGACTGGATGCAAATAGGATTTGAACGTATTATGGCACACCTCGACCGGATAGAGCGGCATTTGGAAAAGATGGCAATAAAAGAAAAGTTGCTGGAGGGCGAACGGCTGCTGGATAATCAGGACGTTTGCCAACTGCTCAACGTCAGCAAACGGACGCTCCAGCGTTACCGCTCGTCGGGCGAATTATCCTATCAAATGATCTATCATAAAACCTTTTACAAGGAACGTGATGTGGAAGCCTTTATCAAGACCAATTTTCAAAAAGGAGAAACTTCGGATGACGACGCCCCTGAAGATACAGGGAACGATCCCGAAAATACAGATGACCACTAAACCTGCATACTTTTTTCGTTTTTCCCGAAACATTATTTTCCCTGGTGGTACTCTGCACCGTCGTGATGACAGGCGCGGGGTTTGCTATTACAAGATGAAAGCTTTTCCCTTTATTCCCAGATATCGTTTTAATTAGCTTTATTTGCAGCTAATTATCAATAAATAAGCAGCTATGAAATTATATATTATTGGAAATGGATTTGATTTATATCATGGCATAAAATCCAGTTTCTGGAATTTTCAAGATTATGTAGAAGAAAATCATTCTGATTTGTATGAGAGAATAGAGCAGTTTTTAGGAGGAGATGATTTTTGGTCTGACTTTGAAAGTTATCTGGGCGATATTGATGAAGAAGAAATCAGAGATCGTGCAGAAACTTTTTTGATGGATTATGGTGCTGAAGATTGGAGCGATGCTGGCCATCACGATTATCAGTACGAAATTAGCCAAATTACAGATGATATATGTGAAGGGATAACAAGCGCATTATTAGAATGGATTATGCAGCTAACAATTGCCCAAACCCAAAACGATGCAATTTCTCTGCCTGTAGATGCATTATATCTTACATTTAATTACACTGATACATTAGAACGGTTATATCGAATTAATTCAATGAATATCAAGTATATTCACAATAAAGCAGTCGATAATAGCTCAATTCTCGTTTATGGTCACAAACGGATAAAAGAACCTTCCAAAACAGATGCCGAAATAATCTCTGACATAAATACTGCAAGAGAAGAAGCATTAACGGATGCTGAAATTCAAGAAATACTGGACGATATTCATTCAGGTGACGATCCTCGTGTTACGGAAGGAGAAGAAATTATCAGAGAATATTATCGGACAACCTATAAGCCCGTTAATGAAATTATAGAACAGAACCAAGATTTTTTTAATCAGTTGTCAGATTTTGAAGAAATATATGTTTTGGGGCATTCTTTAAATGAAATAGATCTTCCTTATTTTAAATTGATACGTGAAAAAGTAGGAGGTGGTATAACTTGGAATGTCAGCTATTACTGTGATGAAGAACGGACACGGCATCAATCAAGGTTATATAGTATAGGTGTATCTGAAACTCAAATGAATTTTATTAGGATTTCAGACTTATCCATAGAACTAAAAATAGATTTTACAGCTAATGCGCATTAATATAAACACACAGATAACCAACAGGCTACCGGGGTGTTTGTTTACATCTTGATTCCCTTTGATACAGATGATTCCGGTTTGAGGCTATTGTTAATTCGCGCGATAACCAGCCTGTCACCCATGACCTCTTTGGCCGCCCGTAACCCTTCCGGCATCTGGAACGATTTTACGTCCTCTTTCGGAACACCAGCCATGATTCCGGCGCTCTGCTCAATAGGTTTTAGCGAGGCTTCAATTTTGCGCTCCATAGCGACCATTTCCCCTTTCAATTCCTTCAATTCGTCCTCTTTCTTCCAAGAACTTTCCACCACTGTTTTGAGCACGGGAACGTCTTTCATCAGCTTTTCGTTGTCCGTTTTATACTTCACCAGTAAGACGGGCATGGTGTCAAGGGCGTTCAGGAAATTGGCAGCCGCCGTTTTCGGATCGGCGGCTATGTGTCCGTGATTGTAGTTATACAAAATCTCGCCCTCGCCTTTGATGAAGAAACGGTTCTGCACCAGATCGAAGCCGTCCTTCACTGTGGTTTCGGACTTAACCAGCAGGGTAAAACCGTAGAGCGAGCCGATGGGTACCGACAGGCCATGAGTCCGAACTTTATCTGCAATCTCGTTCAGCTTTTTGCCGACGGACACAGGGTCGGTCGGCAAAAAGCCGTCTAATTTGACCGGATTAAGGCGCGTACCGTCCGGCGCAATTTGCACACGGGCGTTGAACGTTTCCACGTCTTTGGATATGCGGGCGATAAAACCCTTATTAGTTTCGACAGTCTGCATGATTCCCTCCAGCTTGTAGCGGGTTGAGGACTTGCCGCGCACGAACGCCTGCCGCTCGCTTTCCAGCGATGCAATTTTTTTCTCCAGCCTCGCCTTCTCCAGCAATTCGGTATTACCGGAAAGGATAGCCACATATTCGGAGAAATTCATACCGCTTTTTTCATCCATGCTCCCCTCGTCAATGGTACGGCTACCCATGTTGTTATTCTTTAGCTGGTTGATAAATAGCTGTTTGTTGTGCAACAACCCAAACTTATAAGCGTCTAGCGACTTTTCAACTGCGTAAATCACCACGTCGACCTTGTTATCTGCATGGAATTTAGCCACTTTATTACCCTTTCGGATCGCCCTCCCGTCGCGCTGTTCCAGATCGCTTGGCCGCCAGGGTGCATCTAAGTGATGGACAGCCACACAGCGTTTCTGGGCGTTTACGCCCGTACCGAGCATTTCGGTTGAGCCGAACAAAACACGGATATTACCCTCGTTCATATCCTTAATCATCGCCTTGCGGGATTTCTCCGTTCCGGCTTCCTGAATAAACCTTATCTCGGAGGGTGGAATACCATACTGCGCGACGAGTTTATTTTTAATCTCGCTGCACGGGTTCCATATATCCGGTTTGTAAGTTCCCAGGTCGGAAAAGACAAACTGCGTCCCTTTTTGTGCTGTAAACGTTTTGTAGTAACCGGCAATGACAGCAGCACAATGGCTGGCCTTGTTGTCGATATGGTCGCCGTACTTCTGCGGATCAATCAGCCGCATGTCGAGGCTCATTTTACGGGCGTAGTCCGTAGCAATGAGCATCTTTGCTTTTTCCTCGCTTTCCGAAAGTGGTTCCCGTCCTAAAATCATAGCGTCACCCGTTTTGGCAAAAGCCATGAGTTTTTGTATAAACTCCTGCTGGTCGGGTGTGGGCGGAATATTGTGAAGGATTTCGTTCTTTTCGGGGCGGTCGATACCGATGTCCTTCGCCGTACGGAAGTCCGTAATTTCAGAATAAAAAGCGGCCAGTTCGGGAACTTTGATAAAGTAGCGGAACCGTTCTTTCTGCACAATCTGATTGGTCACCGAAAACTCGTAATCTTTGGTTTTCTTGGCGAAGATAGCTGCCCATGCGTCGAAGGTATTAATAC
>JAEWME010000114.1 GCA_023393265.1 Bacteroidota bacterium
GTGCAGTCCACTTTGCATCTGCATCAGGTCGTTGAGTGTGATTTTGTTTCGTTCGTCATTTTGCCATTCAGGAAGCCCAACTGGCTTATTGATATCGAGCCGACCGTCTTTTACCATGATTCCCGCCAACGAATTGGTAAAACTTTTGGCCATCGACCAACTTAAAAAGCGCGTATTTGAATTGTATTCGGGCTGATAAGCTTCTGCTACCGGAATCCCCTTATGCAGCACCATAAAAGCAAATGCGTGCCCGTTGTATCCATCATCGTCCATTAAATCATTGGTGATTTCTTCCAATGCGACAAGGTCGACTGTGGTATCGGTTGCAGAAACCACATTTCCTAACGGCCAGGCAGTTGTGTCCGGATTGTAACTCAGCGGTAACACTTTCGGAAATTTCACTTTTCGCAAATCGTCTTCAGTAATTCCACGCACAAGGGTAGCGCCAAAACCTTTCCGGTAAATGGCCTTCGATTTTCCCCACAAGAAAGAACTGGTCACACTCGAATCCTGAAAATCGACCACATTTTTAGTGTATTTGATAAACGAAAAATGCAGATCGAGCCCTTCAACTTCATCTTGCGCGCGGCCCGAAACAAACACCGCCGAGCAAAGATATTTGGCCGGATAGCCCGTAATGATGGGCAACAGCGAATTAATGTAATAAACGCCGTAGCTCAAACCGGCAATTACTAGGATCGAAATCGTCAGGAGAATTCGTTTCAGAATCCGGTTCTTCTTCGTTGCTGCCATACTGCCGATATTTTAGTTTTCAGGATAAACAATTATTGCGTTAAGTTAGGCATTCCGCCGAAAATAACTGCGTACCTGTCCGACATATCTTTTCTTTCAGGTCTATCTAAACACGAGATATTGCCAATATTGTTTAACTCTGTTAAAAGCAGTTAACAATTGTTCCTTTGCCCGCATAATTCTGCCGAATTTTCTACTTTTGTCAGTAAGCCATGATCGAGCAATGAAATACCCGACAAATATCATTTTCCTGATTCTGCTTTTTTGTGCCGGACCGCTCTTTGCACAAAACGAAGAAGAACCGGATCCGATGCCCATCAAACTGAAAGCACAGATCCTGAACCTTGCCGACGATTCGCCTGTACCTTACGCTTTTGTAATGAATTTCAGGACACACACCGGTGTTACGACCGACGACATGGGACGCTTTATACTCGAAATGCTCAACGTCGACAGTCTCTCTGTTTCGTCGCTCGGGTTTACCAAAATGACATTCAGAGTTCCGGCGAGCTATCTCGAATCGAATGTTCAGACTTTTTATTTAAAACCTGTTCGCTTTGCGATTCCTGAAGTTCAGGTTCAGGGAGCGCAAAAAAAAGTAAACATGGACGGTGTGCCCGAAGCCAAAAAAGTTGACATCGACCCGGCACTTCGCGGAAATGCTTTCAACGAAAAGCCACCGGTTCTGGCTGCATTTTTCAATCCGGTAAGTTTTTTACAGTATTATACCAGTAAAAAGGAACGTGAAAAGCGCGAAGCCCGAAAAGCCATCATTACCGAAAAACACTGGGAAATTCTCTCTCAGTTCTACAACAAAAAACTTGTAATGGAACTTACCGGCCTTGATGATGAGAAAGCGGACCAACTGATGATTTACATCAACAGCAAGGGTTTACTAAGCCACATGTCGACCGAATACGACGTACGCGCAACTATTCTGGAGCAATACAAATTGTATAAGGCAGAAGGGCATTGAACAAAGCTCACAAAAAATTACGAACTTTGCCCAAAGTTCATTCCATGTATTAAACTTAAAAAATGGACTGACTGACATTTTACCACGTTTCAAATCTAAAAAAATTTAGGAAAGTTGAAAGAATTTTCACGTAAAAAAATAGTTGTAAAGAAGAAAGAACAGCCGAACGAGGGAACGACAGGAGACGGTTTAATCCGGTTGAACAAGTATATTTCCAATTCGGGCGTTTGCTCTCGCCGCGATGCCGACAAGCTGATTGGCGAAGGGAAGGTTACCGTGAATGGCGAAGTTGTAACCGAAATGGGCCATAAAGTAACACCAGGTGACGATGTTCGGTTCGAAGGGAAACAATTGAACCCGGAGCGAAAAGTCTACCTTCTGCTCAATAAGCCACGTGGCTATGTGACGTCGGTTGACGATCCACACGCCGGTCGTACAGTAATGCAACTGGTTGAAAATGCCTGCCCCGAGCGCATTTACCCGGTAGGCCGCCTCGACATGCAAACGACAGGAGTTTTACTTTTCACCAACGATGGCGAACTGGCTAAAAAACTTACGCACCCGAGTTACGAGAAGAAAAAAATTTATCACGTGTTTCTTGATAAGAATATCCAGGAAGAAGACCTATTGAAAATCATGCACGGAATAGAACTCGAAGATGGATTTATTGCAGCAGACGACATTCAGTTAATTGATCCGGCAGACATGCGACAGGTTGGAATCGAGATTCATTCAGGAAAAAATCACATCGTACGGCGAATCTTTAATCACTTGGGATATCAGGTTGTTAAACTCGACCGGGTTTTATTTGCCGGGCTGACAAAAAAAGACCTGCCCCGCGGACGATACCGTTTTCTTACACCTCAGGAAATAGGCTTTCTAAAAATGAGCTGATGTAATGAAAAGCCTTTCTGTATACTAATAGGTCGAAAGTGGAAAAAGAATTTCTACAAATTATCACCGACAACCAGGGAATCATTCACAAGGTTTGCTCCATCTACTGCGATCTAGAAGAAGACCGTCGTGATTTGTTCCAGGAGATTGTCGCTCAATTGTGGAAATCATATCCATCGTTCAGGAATGAAGCGAAGTTCTCGACCTGGATGTACCGGGTGGCACTCAACACGGCCATCACGAACTTTAAAAAAGATAAGAGGCAACCCGATAAAACTGCTGTTTCAGTTGAAAGCCTGCAGGTGGCCGAAGAGTTATATGATATGCAAACGGAAGAGCAGATCAAGGTGCTGCACCATGCTGTTGCCAAGCTGACTGGGATCGAAAAATCAATTATCCTGCTTTTCCTTGAAGATAAAAAATATGAAGAAATCGCGGAGATCACCGGCATCACGCAAAATTATGTGCGTGTAAAAATGAACCGGATCAAAAAGAAGCTGAAGTTGTTAATGAATACAGAAGGATAGATGGAACTAAAGGATTTAAAAGCAGCGTGGGATAAATATTCTTCTCAGGAGGTGGACAAACACCGGATGGGAAAGGAAGGGATTCATGAGTTGCTAAAGAAAAGGACACAAACGATGGTCGAGCGCATCGACCGGAATACCCGCATCGGGATGGGTGTGCTTGGTTTGTATGTCGCCTACCTTGTACTGGATTACCTGTTCCTCGCAGATTATTTTGCACAAATGATCATGCACCGGTCGGTTGAGTACCCGAAATGGCTCGAACCCATCGACGTTTTTTCCACTGCACTGATCATTACAACCTACGTGTTCTTTGTACTCCGTTATTTCAAAACGAAACGGAGTTTTTCCCTTCAGCTTCAGTTAAAACCGTTGCTCCTTGGTATCCACGAAACCCTGATTACCTATCGGCGCATGTTCTACATGGCAATCACTATCCTTTTCATTAATTTTCTGATCAGCTATACAGCCGGGATTTACAAAGGTTTGCAACTCCAAGCAACCGCCGCCGGAGTAACTGAAATATCAATGACATTGAAGCAAGTTCTTATCATTGGTGGATTCAGCCTCATCATTATTGTTCCGGTCATACTGCTCAGTTTTGTTTTGCTGCGATGGGGATTCAACAAGCTTTACGGTCAATATCTCAGTAAATTAAACGATACACTTCAGGAACTGGAAGAAACAGACGACAATGTTTCCTGAATGTTTTTATAGTGCGCTAAACTTTTGATTGCCAATTGTTGTTAAAAACCTGACAACAACCGATTTAACAAAAGGGCCATGCAATCAAAAGCCACCACCATTCAATCGTACATCGAACAGATACCTGATACGCAAAAAGAGACTTTTCTCCAATTGCATAAAGCTGTTTCCCAAAACATTCCGAAAGGCTTTTCTGAACAAATAAATTACGGCATGATTGGCTGGGTTGTACCTTTCGAAACGTACCCGGCAGGATACCATTGTGATCCCAAACTGCCGCTTCCATTTTTGAGCATTGCAGCGCAAAAAAACTTTATTGCCTTCTATCACATGGGCATCTATGTAAATCCTGAATTGTACAACTGGTTTATCGACGAATTCCCCAAACACAGCAATCAGCGACTCGACATGGGAAAAAGTTGCGTCCGGTTCAAAGCCGGGAAACCCATTCCAACCGGATTGATTGGAGAATTGGTGGGAAAAATGACTGTTCAGGACTGGATCGCACTTTATGAAACCAACATAAAACCGCGAAAGAAATAACCCTAATATTCCCGATTATGAAAACACTTAAAAGAATTGGAATTGTTGTGATTATACTTATTGCCCTTGTGTTGATCCTGGGACTATTTATCAACGGCAAATATGCGGTTGAACGCGAAGTAACAATCAATAAGTCAAAACAGGAAGTATTTGACTACGTGAAATACCTGAAAAATCAGGATAATTTTAGCGTTTGGGCAAAGATCGATCCAACTATGAAAAAGGAATATCGAGGTGAAGATGGCACGGTGGGTTTTGTTTCAGCCTGGGATAGCGAAAATAAAGAGGCAGGAAAAGGGGAGCAAAAAATCCTGAAGATTGATGGTAGCAACCGGATTGACTACGAAATTCACTTCATCAAACCGTTCGAATCAACAGATTACGCCTACATGGAGTTTTCGGCTGTTAACGATTCTGTTACCAATGTGAAGTGGGGTTTCGACGGAAAAATGAAATATCCCATGAACCTTATGCTCCTTTTCATGAACATGGAGAAAATGCTGGCTCCCGACCTTCAAAACGGGTTGAATAACCTGAAAGGAATATTGGAGCACTAAAGGTCAATTAAATACTACTGATTTAGGAGTGATTGATGCCTGAAAAAAGGAAGCGGCATCGTTGTTTTTTTGATAACGTTTACATTTACGGAAAAGGCGATGGTGTTATGACTGAAACGACGCCATATAACCCTTGCAGCCGAAAAGAAGAAATCAGGGCAAAAGTTTCTGAAATACTGTGCTTTTTCTGCTCCACAAAAAAAGTGTATTGATTTACCTCAATTCCCAATATTATTTTTCAAACAAATTATTCGTAACTTAGGATATCTCAAAATATTACTAACCTTCTAAATCAGGTCACCGATGAGTAAACGGATTGTAGACTATATCGATTTTGAGAAAGTCAATATTTTACTCGAAGGATTTAATCAATCAACAGGGTTTGTTACCGCCATACTTGACCTCGAAGGGAATGTGCTATCTAAATCAGGATGGCGCGAAATATGTACCAACTTTCATCGGATCAATCCCGGTACCGCCAAACGGTGCACCATGAGCGACACGGTTCTGGCGGGAGAAATGGGTAAAGGTGAAAAGTATCATTGCTACAAATGCCTGAATGGATTGGTTGATGTTGCAGTTCCTATTGTAATTAAAGGGGAACACATTGCCAATTTGTTTTCAGGACAATTTTTCTTTGAACAACCCGATTACGCTTATTTTAAAAAACAAGCTGCCCAATTTGGCTTTTCCAAATCCGCCTACATAAACGCACTTGCAAAAGTTCCTATTGTTTCGGAAGACAAAGTAAAAGTCGCAATGGATTTTCTGCTAAATATGACTCAGGTTATCAGCGAGATGACCTTCCAACGAATGGAATTGATTAAGTTGAATGAATCGTTGCACGAAAGAGAAGAGACTTACCGGATGCTTTATGAAAGCATTACTGATGCACTTTTTACTTCAGAATTGAACGAAGATGGATCTCCTGGAAAGTTCGTCCATGTTAACGATGTAGCATGCAAAAGATTGGGATATACAAAAGAGGAACTGCTACAAAAGACTCCTCCTGAGATTGCTGTAGAGGAATCACAAAGGCAGATTCAGGAAAGAATAAAATTACTTCTTGAAAATCAACGGATTGTTTTTGAGTCGAAACATGTTGCTAAAGATGGCAGAATTATTCCGGTTGAAATAGGCGCCAGTTCAGGTTTTTTCAGAGGCAAAATACTGATACATTTAATTGCACATGATGTTACCGAACGCAAGCGCGCCGAACAGGAACTTACTAAAAGAGAAGCTTTCATCAGATCTGCTGTTGATAATCTTCCGATAATTTTTTACATGATCGACCCGGATGGCATCTTTCAACTATCGATTGGGGCCGGACTAAAAAGTCTTGGTTTACGGCCCAATGAAGTGGTCGGATTGTCAGCTTTCGACCTATACAAAGACAATCCCATAATAATAAACTCCATCAAAAAAGCACTTTCAAATGAAGCAGTGAACTTTGAATCGATGATCAACAATGCCTATCATTACAATGCACTGACTCCCCTTGAAAATGTCGGCATTCTGGGTGTTGCAATGGATATTACCGACTACAAGGAAATATTCAAAAAACTGGAACAGAGCCGCGAGAACTACCTGAAGCTTTTTGAAGATCATATAGCTGTGAAATTGCTAATTGACCCGAATAATGGCCGGATCATAAATTCAAATCAGGCTGCTGCAAATTATTACGGTTGGACCAGAGAAGAACTGAGTCGAATGAATATCACTCAAATTAACGCATTGCCTCAGGGTCTGGTTGAAGAAGAGATGGGAAAAGCTATGGTTAACCGGAAGATGTACTTCGAATTTAAACACAAGCTGGCCAATGGCGAAATCAGGGACGTTGAGGTATTTTCGAGCAAAATTAATTTCAACGACACAGAGGTTCTGCATTCAATTATCCACGATATCACTGACAGGAAGAAAGCAGAAGCGGAACTCGTTATCGCAAAAGAAAAGGCAGAGGAAAGCGATCGGCTGAAAACGGCTTTTTTGCAAAACATGAGCCATGAAATTCGAACTCCGATGAATGCCATTATGGGATTTTCCGAATTGCTGATTGAATTTGCCGATGACAGGGAAAAGTTAAAAAACTATACCGAAATCATCAACCTTCGGTGCAATGATTTGCTTGATATCATCAACGATATCCTTGACATCTCTAAGATTGAATCAGGTCAATTGTCTGTCAATGTTGAAGAATCGAACATCAATGAATTATTCACAGAGATTTTCACGTTTTTCAGTGAATATCAGAAGCGAATGAACAAACAACATATCGAATTTAGCTTACAAGCATTTAGCAACCCAAAAGAAAACCTGATTCTTATCGACAAGGTGAAGCTCAAACAAATATTTATAAACCTCATTACCAATGCCTTTAAGTTTACCGAACAGGGGAAAATTGAAGGTGGTTGCAGGTTAGACAAAAATCAAAATTTGTTATTCTATGTTTCCGACACGGGCATTGGAATTCCACCAGATAAACACCAGCATATTTTCGACCGTTTCACGCAATTGCATTACGACGGTAAGAAAAATATCGGTGGAACAGGCCTAGGACTTCCCATCGTAAAAGCGCTGGTCAATCTATTGGGAGGAAGCATCTGTGTTGATTCCGAGCCAGCGAAAGGAAGTACTTTTTATTTCACTATTCCTTATAAACCTATTTACTCCTTACAAAATCGACCCGACACAACCGCAGAACCACGAACTTTCATTTTCTCAGGAAAAACGATACTTATAGTGGAAGACGACCAGTACAATTCCACATACATATCAGAAGTATTGTCGGCAACCGGATTAAATATACTTTGTTCTGAAACCGGCGAAGATGCAATTGCAAAATCACACGAGCAAAGTATCGATTTGATTTTAATGGATGTCCGGCTTCCCGGAATCAGTGGCTACAAAGCCATCGAACAGATCAAAGAACAAAAACCTAAATTGAAAATCGTTGTGCAAACCGCGTATGCATCGTCGGACGAAGAGCTAAAAGCGCAAAAATTGGGCTGCGCCGGTTATTTGAGTAAACCAATTAAGAAAGAAGCTTTACTCAACCTGCTTGGCAAACTTTTATAATAAAATACTTTACCTTTTTGTTTTGCTACCTGAGTGACATATCTCCATTGACATTACGAATTAACAGCCGCACACAACAACAATCTTTTTTTTTTGTTAGAGTGAAGCACCAATAGATGCACTGTGTGTCCTATTTAACCAGCAAAAGAAATGACCATTACAAAAGAATCGGAATTAACCGGAATGCAAAAAGCAGCAGAGGCCGTTGCATATACATTAAAAGAAATGACGAGGTATGCCCGGCCCGGCATGACCACCAAAGCGCTTGACGAATATGGTGCAAAAATACTTGCCGGCTATGGCGCCCGCTCGGCCCCTATGTTAACCTACGGATTTCCCGGTTACAATTGCATCAGCATCGGTAAGGAATTTTGCCACGGTATTCCTTCGGATAAGCGGGTTTTGAAAGAAGGAGACCTTGTCAACATTGATGTTTCTGCCGAGTTGGATGGTTTTTGGGCCGACAACGGAGGTTCGTTTGTTCTGGGTAACGACATTCATCAACATCAGGAATTGGTAGATGCGTCTAAGTTTATTCTGAAAAAAGCAATTGAAAGTATTTCAGGAGGTGTTTTAATTGCCGACATTGGAAATATCATCGAAACAGAAGCAAAAAAAAGAGGATACAAAGTTGTTAAAAATCTTGGTGGACATGGTATTGGACGAAGCCTGCATGAACAGCCTGACGAATTACTGAATTTCAGAAACAGGTACGACAAAAGGAGATTCAGGAAAAATTCGGTAGTTGCCATCGAAACTTTTATATCAACAGCCTCAACTTACGCCGATACCCTCGACGATGACTGGACACTGGTTGGCAATAAAGGAGGTTACATGGCACAGCACGAACATACCATTGTAGTAACCGAAAAAGAGCCGATTATCCTGACACAGGCGAATGGAATATGGAGTTAAACCTATTTATTTGCTCCAAATAAGTAGAAAAAGAAATTTTAGTTCCGGCTATATTGCTTGGGTTTCATTCCCAAATGCTCCTGAAAAGTTCTGGCAAAATGGCTTAAGTTGGTAAAACCCATCCGGTATCCCACATCCGAAACCGAGAGTTTCTCTTCCTTCAACAGGCGGGCTGCTTCCTTCATCCTAAATTCCTGATAGTAGCTAAAAATACTGTTACCAAAAATCTGGCGAAACAGCCGCTTCAGCTTCGAAGGGCTCATTCCGGCAACAGCCGCAAGGTCTGCAATAACTGGAGGATCACCCAATCGCTCCAGTAGCTTCTCTTTTACCTTGTAGACAGCTTCAACATCGCGGCCATTCAGAGCATATAGCTGCCTTTCGTCCCGTTTTTCCAG
>JAEWME010000164.1 GCA_023393265.1 Bacteroidota bacterium
CGTTAGCAACGAAAAAGGATTGAGTACCTACCTGATTGGTACAGATACAATCGACCAGATTATTATCAAAACACAGGTTGAAAATCTCGACCTGATACCGGCCGGACCAATTCCGCCCAATCCGGCAGAAATTCTGGGTAAAGCTGAGATGAAAGCATTGATCGACTTTGCTAAAAGCCGCTACGATTATGTCGTAATCGACAATGCCCCGACCGCATTGGTTACCGATGGACATATTGTTGCCCAATTCTCTGACCTGAATATCTTCGTTTTGCGCTATGGCGTGTCGCACAAGCACCAGCTTGATATTATCAACAGCTATGCTGAAAAGAAAATCATAGAAAACATGGCAATCCTGGTGAATGACATCAAAGCTAATGCCTTCGGACATAGTTACTACAAATATTACCAATACGAGGCTTACCAAAACAGCTATTATGCTGCCGAAGAAAAAGGTAAAAAGCATAAAACGAAGAAGGCATAAACCTGTATATTAAAGGTTCCTGTCAATTCCATTTTTTATGAGTAAGCAATGACAGGCAACCAGCTATAAGAAGATTTTTTAGTTATGATTCTCCATGTGAGTGGTCAAAAACTGAAAAATCTTCTTCTTTAAAATCTCCGAGTGAACATTATACCCCGCCAAACAGTTTAAAGCGCAACCCGATTAACAAAGGCCCGGATGCCAAAAAACGTACACGGGCAAACGCATCGGAAAAAAAACAAAAGCCAAAGTCAAATTCACTTTATTCTCTGACGAAATATGCGATCCGGATATTCATTTAAGCCCTCACTCATCATCGCCGTCGATTTCGACGGAACCATTGTCGAACATCGCTACCCGGCGATCGGAAGAACCCGTCCACTGGCTTTCCAGGTACTAAAGGCACTTCAGGCTAATGGTCACCGGCTGATTCTCTGGTCGCACAGGGCCGGGAAAAAACTGGAAGATGCTGTTGAATTCTGCAAATCTCACGGGTTGGAATTTTACGCGGTCAATAAGAACTTTCCGGAGGAAATCTGGAACGAAAACGACAGCCGGAAAATCCTCGCCGACATTTACATCGACGACCGGAATTTAGGGGGCATCCCGCATTGGAAGGACATTTTTAAAACCCTTTGCCCGAATGAGGACATCAGCCAGTTGGAAGATCCCAAACCCTGGTGGAAAAGATAAACAAGAGGGTTTCGTTTATTTTGAAAGTTCATTTGATCTCCTCTCAATTCAAATTTCAGGGTAATTTGAAGCGCACAAACTGACGAATAATAAAACATTACATTAATAATAAGCTAAAAAACATATAAACAGACAGTTGAATATTGAATATTTTGCCATAAATTTAAGTAGATCAAGTTTGAGTCTTGATTTATTTTTAATTATAAACCCAAAAAATCAAATTTATGGCGAACATTCCATCCCGCAACTATGATTGCAAAAATGAAGAACTGCCGATAATCTGTAGATTTGTGGCATTCAGTTTTAAAAGAGACCTCGCAGACTTTCAGTCTTATGCTCCCCGTTTCGATGAAGAATATGTGAACAATTTTGAGTCGTTGATTAGTCAGGCAACCGAAATTACAGAACCTAAATCGGAAACCTTACAGATTAAACTTGTAACCGAAAAGTTATACAAAACGCTTGATGGGTTAAAAAGGCCCCTTTCACTTCTTACGGGGTACGTTAACACAATTGGTCACGATCTGGGCCTTAATCCTGCCGGTTTTGGTATTGTTGCACTGAGAAAAAGTTCGAACGCAAAAGATGTGGAGGCGACCCTGAAGAACCTTCGGCTGGTACTTGGCAACATCGAACGATATCAAACAGAACTGAATGAAGCCGGACTTAAGGAGAGCCTGATTCAGGCGCTGACTGAAGCACAAAGCGAGATTGGTGAAATTAAACAGAAACAATACGAGATTGAAAGTAACCGGAAAGCCCTTGTTCAAAGCAACCAGGCGTTGTTCAATAATTTGTATGATCAATTAACGGACATCCTGGCTTCGGGCAAAATCCTTTACAAGGAAGGTGATAAAGCCAAACTGACCGAATATACCTTCAACAAACTGAAAAGCCGTGTAAGAAGAGGCACTGGTTCGAATTCAGGAGAGGATGAAAACGGTCAGGCACCGGAATCAACCGCAAGAGAATAATTAAAACGCCAAAAATAAGTGGCATAAAGGCAACTGAAGAGAAGTAGGTACAATCCCCTGCTCCATTCAGTTGCCTGTTATAAAAAAACTTTTCTGCGAATGAAGTCCCGGAATCTTTATTTTTCGAAATACAACAGCTAAAGCTCCTACGTAAACGAAGTGAGCCATTTTTCCGGGCAAGCAATTTCTCCTTAAAAGAGCTAAAATCTAAGCATCATACAATTTAACACCACCGGAACAATCCGGCTGCTTTTCCATTCGGTATTCAAATTCTGCAAAGCG
The DNA here is from genome assembly GCA_023393265.1 of Bacteroidota bacterium. Taxonomy (GTDB): domain Bacteria; phylum Bacteroidota; class Bacteroidia; order Bacteroidales; family Prolixibacteraceae; genus Aquipluma. The sequence continues at coordinate 2,434 of JAEWME010000164.1, forward strand.
ATGACAAGGGAAAGCACACGCAAGGAGATAAAGAATCGAAAAAGTAAAATAATCTTTAAGAAACACTGCATCCAGCAACAAAACCGGGTAGTAGCGGTTAATTCAATGGAAATTGGTATAAAAACCGTGAAAGTTGGAAGAAAATGATCGACGAGGCGAGAAAAGGCTTCGACAATTGGTGTTCGGTCATTCAAAATTCCGTGCAGGGCATCAACAATTGGCGTTAGGGCATCGACGAAGCTTTCCAGGTCGCTAAAAATTGCCGCTAAATGATTAACGAGCTGCTCCGCAAAGTATAAAGTTGGCGCTACAGCGAACGAATTAACACATCAGAACAAAAAAACTGCCATCCAATCGAAAAAAGTTGGCTGTTATTCGGAGAAAGTAAAGGATTGTAAAGCGACAATTAGAATTCAAAAACAGCGTAAAAAGAATTTGACACTAAATGAGTAACTCCGAGAACAACAAGCGAATAGCAAAAAATACCATGATGCTGTATTTTAGGATGATTCTTACGATGGCGGTGTCGTTATATACATCTCGTATTATATTAAAAATTCTTGGAGTTGAAGATTATGGTATTTACAATGTTGTTGGTGGTGTTGTGGTAATGTTCTCTTCCATAAATACGACGATGGCAACAGCTGTCCAGCGATTTATGAACTTCGAAATGGGAAAAAGCAACAAGAAAAAACTTAATTTGATTTTTAACACCAGCATCATCATTCATATTGGAATTGCAGTTGCTGCATTTCTATTATTAGAAACGGTTGGAGTTTGGTTTCTCAATCAAAAAATGAATATCTCAGCCGATCGATTAAACGCTGCAAACTGGGTTTTGCAATTCTCAATATTAACTTTTATAATAACCATATTAAGTGTGCCTTATAATGCAACGATAATCGCCAATGAACGAATGAAGGCATTTGCATACATTGGAATATTGGAAGTTGTATTAAAACTTTTCATTGTATACTCTCTTTCGTGGTTTGAATTTGACAAGCTAAAACTTTATGCGATTTTAACTTTTGGTGTGGCTGTTCTTCTCCGTTTTATTTATGGGATATATGCAAAAAGGAATTTTAGTGAGTGCGACTTTCACTGGCAATGGGATAAGAGAGTTTGTGTTGAAATGACTTCATTTGCCGGATGGAATATGATTGGTGTAACTTCTACTATAATTAGGAATCAAGGAGTTAACATTGTACTCAATCTTTTCTTTGGAACAATTGTAAATGCAGCTATGGGAATAGCAAACCAAGTTAAAAATGCAATAGAAAGTTTCACCAATAACTTCATAACTGCATTAAGTCCACAAATAACTAAATCTTACGCATCAGGAGATCTATCCTATCTTACGAGTCTGATTTTTAAGGGAAGCAGATATATCTATTATCTCTTTTTATTTCTTGCGATGCCCATATTATTGAATACTGAGTTTATTTTGAAAGTTTGGTTAAAAGTAGTCCCTGAGTATACAACTATATTCATCCAATTAATACTTGTGACAAGTCTCATTGAAACGCTTTCCAAGACCTTGATTCAGACAATGTTTGCAAACGGGAATATCAAGAATTATCAAATCATAGTAGGGAGTGTAACAC
>JAEWME010000183.1 GCA_023393265.1 Bacteroidota bacterium
GTCTTGCAGGTTATCATCCCGGGACTGCTCAGCCTCTCGGAAAAACTAGAATTGTTTTTTGTCAATCAACTTTCATTACCGGTTCATTCCGGATTAATTACCTGGCTACTTTTGTTGGCAGCGGCTATTTCAGGAGGACTTGTTTACACGCAACGAAAGCAATTGCCAACCGTCAACCTGTCAATTTTATGCCTGACATTTTTGCTCATTGGGTACACCTCATACGCAGCAACACTGATTCGTGCTTCGGCAGGTGTTCCTGTTAACCAGGGCGACCCCGAAACCACTTTCAGCCTGCTGAATTACCTCAACCGCGAGCAATATGGAACGCGCCCCATTTTGTATGGCGCCAATTTTAATTCGGTAGCAACCGGTTACGAGGAGCGGGATACCTGGCTCCTGAAAGACGGAAAATACACGAAAAGCAAGCTCAATGGAAAAATTGATTACGACAAAAACACGGTTGGCTTTTTTCCGCGGATGCACAGCAATGATCCTGAGCATGAAAAAGCTTATCAAACGCAATTTGGATTTCGGGGAAAGAAAGTCAATTCATTCGATCCTGAAGGAAATCCAAAGACGGTAATGATCCCTACTTTTCAGGATAATTTTTCCTTTTTTATAAATTACCAGTTCGGCTTTATGTACCTGCGCTATTTTATGTGGAATTTTGTCGGGCGGCAAAACGATATTCAGGGTACAGGCGGTTTACTGAACGGCAACTGGCAGTCGGGCATTCCGTTTATCGATGAGCAAATCAGCGGTCCGCAGAAAAATATTCCGGAGGAGTTGAAAGAAAACAAAGGCCGCAATTCGTACTATTTTCTGCCACTGATACTCGGGCTGGCCGGAATTGCTTTTCAGTACAAAAACGACCGTCGCAACTTTCTGGCAACCGGATTGCTGTTTTTCACCATGAGCTTTGCGCTGGTTATTTACCTGAATGAAGTTCCATCAACTCCGCGCGAGCGCGACTATGTGTATGTTGGTTCGTTTTACGTTTTCTGTATCTGGATCGGCTTTGGCGTCATGTCGCTGTTAAGTCTCATGCAAAAATTCCTGAAATCAAAACCGGCTGCAATCGTCGCGCTCGCTATCGGGATGCTGGCTTCGCCGGTGCTATTGCTGGCACAAAATTATGACGACCATAACCGTTCTGGAAGATATACCGGACGTGACCTGGCGCGAAACTACCTGGAATCGTGCCCGCCAAATTCAATTTTATTCACCCACGGCGACAACGATACTTATCCGCTGTGGTATTGCCAGGAAGTGGAAGGAATCAGAAAAGATATCCGGATTGTGGTGATGCCCTATCTTCAGGTCGAATGGTACATCGAACAACTTCAGCGAAAAATCTACGACAACGAAGGTCTGAAAATGACCATACCGCTTCGGAAATACCAATCGGGCGAAGTTGATTACGTGTACGTGGTACCGAAAATTGAGCAGGAGCAATCGCTGGCCGACGTGCTCGGGTTTGTTGCCAGCGACTCCTCAAAAACCAAACTCTCGCTCGAAAATGGCGAGCAAATCAATTTCATCCCGGTAAATAAATTCAGGCTCGACATTCCCGGAAGCGACACCATTCATGTTGAACTGAAGCAGCGCGCGCTTACCAAAGGCGATCTGGCACTTTGGGACATCATCAATACCAACAAAGGCAAACGCCCGGTTTGCTTTACGTCGTGGACCGATCCGGAGGATTACGGCATGAAAAACAATTTGATTATGAATGGGCTTGTTTACCGGCTAACCAATGAAAAAACTCCGGGGACATCGGCGTTCGATATGGGTAAAATTGAATCGGCTAACGCCTACGACATCCTCATGAAAAAATGCAACTGGGACAATATGGCAGACCCGAATGTTTATTTCGACTGGCACCACCGGCGGCTTTTTGCCAGCATGCAGTTGCGAACGGTTTTTTATCGTCTGGCCAACCAACTAACGGAAGAACAGAAAACAGAACAGGCCCTCGAAGTGCTTCGGAAAGCGACTAAAACCGTTCCGCTGCGAAACTGGACTGCCGATTATCAAAGCATCCTGATGGCGGCGCTTTATGCAAAAAACGGTGCAAAAGAAGAGGGGCGAACCCAGTTTTTATTATTAGCAAACTCGTTCGAAGAATGGCTCAACTACCTGGCATCGTATAAAGGACAGCAGAAGAAACAAATTATCGATGAAGCCTCGTACCGCATTGCCCTGTACGACGAGTTGATCAATCAGGCAAAAGATACGCTGAGCGAACAGGAAATTACAAATATGAAGGAGAAATTACTGAAGGTGGCTGCGCGGTTTAGCTAACCGGCAAGCAAAAAAAGATAGAGAAAAGGAAATCAAAGGCGAAATGGCAGTTGATTTCCTTTTTTAATTGAGGCTATCGGCCCGAATGGAATCAATGTTCTGAATCATCAAAGTGGTGTCGGCCAGCAAAACGCGACGGCTGTTAATGGTGTCGGCAGCCGAGATGCGGCCCGAATCGAAAGTAAACTGAGAATTAAACAGCGTGAAAAACAACACGACCGAAACCAGAGCCGTTTTTAGCCCCAGCCCGTGACCAGAGAAAACCCATCCGGCAAAACCTGCGAACGAGTTCTGACGCGGTTTTGCGGTACTACTTTTAAGTAAAAAAGAATACATCAGGCGGTCTTCCACCTCTTTTGCCGGTTCTCCTACCCGATCGTTCCGGAGCAAATCCGAAAACAAATCATCTGCATTTTTCCTCTTCATCATGTATGGCTTAAAATTCTATTTCATCTTTTAAATATTCGAGCTTTTCGGCCAGGGCACGCTTGGCATAAAAAAGCCTCGACTTCACCGTTCCCTCCGGAAGTTCCAGTATTGCGGCCACTTCCTTGAGCGAAAAACCTTCGCGATAGCGCAGCAAAAAAGCAGAACGATGCTCTTCGCCGAGCTGACTGAGGGTTTCAAAAATTTTCTCAACCATTTG
>JAEWME010000189.1 GCA_023393265.1 Bacteroidota bacterium
CCTACGCACACACCAGCGTTTTTACTACACCCATCCCGAAACTCGAACAAATGAGTTGCGACCTGATAACCAGTTCCGGAGCAACGGCTGGTTTTATTATGGAATCCGGCATTCCCAAAGGACTGCACTTTGCCAGTGTTTTCTCGGTGGGTAACGGCGCTCAGAATGGCGTGGAGGAAGTCCTCGAATTTATGGACGAAGTTTTTAATCCGCAAACCAGCACGCGCGTAAAACTACTTTATATCGAAAGCATCCGTAACCCCGATAAACTGCTTAAACATGCGGCATCGCTCATCCGAAAAGGTTGCAAAATTGCAGCAATCAAGGCCGGAAGCAGCCAGGCAGGCAGCCGGGCCGCGGCTTCGCATACAGGAGCGCTTGCCAATTCGGATCTGGCTGTCGAAGCGCTTTTCCGAAAAGCCGGAATTGTACGCTGTTATGGCCGTGAGGAGTTGACGACGGTTGCCAATGTTTTCCACTGCAAACCCATGAGGGGAAAGCGGCTGGCCATCATCACCCATGCCGGTGGCCCGGCAGTGATGCTCACAGATGCCCTTGAAAGTGGCGGGTTAAACATTCCCCACATCAAAGAGTCGGATGCCCAGTTACGGCTGAAAAGCAAACTTTTTCCGGGTTCATCAGTCGAAAATCCGATTGACTTTCTGGCAACCGGAAATGCAGAACAACTGGCTGCCATCATTGATGCCTGCGAGAATGAATTTAACGAGATTGACGGGATGGCCGTAATTTTTGGCAGCCCGGGACTCACACCCGTTCACGATGTGTACCAGGTTTTAAACGAAAAAATGCGCACCTGCCGCAAACCCATTTTCCCTATTCTGCCATCTGTCATTAACGTTGCCGAAGACGTAGCCTATTTTATTTCGCAGGGAAATGTGAATTTTCCTGACGAAGTTTTGTTGGGCAAAGCGTTGACCTCAGTCCTGAAAACGGCCAAACCTTCCGAAGAAAAAATATTTCTGGAAGATATTGATATTCCTGAAATCCGCCGGATTATTGACAATACAGAAAACGGGTTCCAGTCTCCGGAAATCATCCACCGCTTGTTTGCAGCAACCGGCATCCCCATGGTAAAAGAGTTTACGGTTACAACCGAAGAAGCCGCCATTGAAGCCGCGACCAAAATCGGGTTTCCCATTGTGATGAAAGTTGTCGGCCCCATTCATAAAACCGAGGTTGGCGGCGTTGTACTAAATGTTCAGGATATGGATGCAGTTAAACATGTTTTTGCGCGGCTCATTAAAATAAAAGATACCACGGCAGTTTTAATGGCCGAAATGGCATCGGGTATCGAGCTCTTTTTAGGAGCCAAGTATGAAGACAAATTCGGGCATGTAATGTTGTGTGGCCTGGGCGGGATTTTTGTGGAAGTGCTGAAAGATGTCACTTCAGGACTCGCGCCTTTGACAATGTGCGAAGCAGCCTCGATGATCAAAAACCTGCGCTCCTATCAAATTATCAAAGGTTACCGTGGAAAAGAAGGAGTAAACGAACGGAAGTTTGCCGAAATTATGGTTCGTTTGTCGACGATGCTACGATTTGCCGTTGAAATTAAGGAATTAGATATCAACCCCTTGATGGGAAACCACGACAAACTTGTGGCTGTGGACGCGAGAATCAGAATAGAAAAATAAGATTTGAAATTTTTTCTCCTTCATATTGATTATAATTAATTGTTGCTGTACTTTTAATCAATTAATTTCTCGTCAATAAGATATTTCCGAACATCTGAAAATGGGCAAAAAGTTAACTGAAGACATTTCATTCTCATCCGATAAACGATTTTTTACAATCACAGCTTTGCCCGATAGCCGACATTTGCAATGAAACAGAAAAATGTCGAATCATTAAATCAAGAAAAATGTTTACAGCAAAACAAATTAAAGAAGCTCACGGCAAAGTGAGGACTGGAGCAGACTTCCCAAGCTTCATCAAAGAAATCAAAAGTATGGGAGTAAATTACTACGAAACGTTTGTGAAGGATGGGCACACCGATTATTTTGGAGCAAATGATCATCAGGTTTCTACAGCCGCAAAGTTCCAAACGCTCGCAATTTCAGAAGAAGCTAACACGAACGCTTTTGTCAGTAATTTGAAAGCGCATCAACAGGGCAACACAGATTACATGACTTTTTGCCGCGACTGTGCTCAATCGGGCATCGAAAAATGGGCCGTTTGCACCGATACCATGACCTGCACCTATTTCGACAGATCAGGAATTAAAGTCCTCACCGAAGATATTCCGCACATATAGAACAGCAGAAGTAAGCACAAAAAACGAAGGCTGATAAACCCTGAAGTTTTATTCCTCATTGTTTATCAGCCTTTATAATGTGTAAAGAGAAAACTCTTTACCAGAAGTGCTAAAGCGAAATAATACTAATACTCAGATCTTCTGTTTCCACCGGTGCTGCCGCCGCCTCTGTTGAAGCCGCCTTTGTTGAATCCACCGCGATCGCCACCACGGTCACCACCGCGGAAACCACCACCTGAATTACCACCACGGAAACCACCGCCTGAATTGCCGCCACGGAATCCGCCACGGTCGCCGCCGCGGAAACCACCGCCAGCAGGACGGCTTCCTTCTTTCTTTTCTTCAGCTTTATTTACAACAATTGTTCTGCCTTCAACCTCTGCATTGTTCAATTCATCAATTGCCTTTTTAGCTTCTTCGTCATTAGGCATTTCTACAAAACCATAACCTTTTGAGCGTCCTGTAGCTTTGTCTGTAATAATTTTTACGGAGGCTACTTCTCCGTATTCTTCAAAAATTTCCTGTAACTCGCTTTCCACAATTTTAAAGGGAAGGCTTCCAACAAAAATGTTCATAAAAAACTGTTTAAATAATGGATAAATGTCCACCAAAAGTAATTATATTTTGTTTCAAAAAACATTTGACACAATAATTTATTATCTGAATCTACTTTTTTCGGAAATAATTGATTTTCGGAAAGATAAATGTCGCTTTTCATTGTTCTCCGGCGGTTGTTTTATTTCCTGCTCCACGCCTTTATTTGCCTGCCTTTTCACTAGTTTTTTCCTGTTTTCTGAAAAAAATCTGAAAGGTTAATTATTCAAACTAATTCTAAATTAACAAATTTCTCATTTCGAACAAATTTCATCAAATAACTTATAATCAATTCATATTTACACCTTTCATATTTAATAATGAAAGCTACGAGGCCTTTTAACTTACATCCTTCCGCTTTGAATCTTTGTCATGAAGGTTAAATCTTGTACTTTTGATTCTTCTTTACGGAAGGAGTGTTCAGAGGTCTGAAATTCATCTCTTTTCGGGAAACGACAAATTTAAAAACCAAAAATCGAATCTCTGCATCCCCCAAGGAATGCACGCCGGCATCATTGTTACGACCGTCGGTTTAATGAACCTTGCACCGCATGAAAAAATTATTCGCTGTCATTCTGCTTTTCTGCACCATCTCAGTTTTTGCCCAGGACAACAAAGGCCCGGAAACCAAGCTCGAATTCTACGGATTCATTCGTCACGAAGCGTATCTGGATACATACAAAGGGCTCAATGCTGCCAACGAACAGTTCTTCGTTGTTCCGCTTTACGGCGGTGTCGATGCCAATGGAAAACACATCAACCAAACACCTACCTATAATTTTTCTTCAATGGCAACCCGATTTGGTATCAGGATTTCAGGTCCTGAGATTTTGAAAGCCAAAACTTCGGCCAACATTGAAACTGATTTTGCTGGCGACCTGTCAAACAATCCTGCGATGTTCAGGGTACGACAGG
>JAEWME010000211.1 GCA_023393265.1 Bacteroidota bacterium
GCCGTTGAAGAAGGTGTAAACCACATGTGGACGATCAGCGCATTACAGATGCATCCGCGTGGAATGATCGTTTGCGATGAAGCTGCCACCTACGAGCTGAAAGTTGGAACTTACAAACACTTCAAGGACATTGAAAAGAACAATCTGGATCCTGAAGAATTATTGAAATCAGATTTAGTTTGGTAATCTTAGGCAATAGATTAAACTCGAACCCCAATCTAATGACCGGTAATTTATATTCTTAAAATATGTTTTAGAGACGAATACCATTCAATACTTTTAAGAAATACCGTTCTAATTTAAGTACTTAATCAAAAGTAAAGATGAAAAAGCAGTTATTCCTTATAATGCTCATCATAGAGACATTATTTGCATTAAAAGTGATTGCACAATCGAAAAAAATACTTAAACAGCAAAAAGAATATCAGTCTGCTTATGAAGGGAGCAAACTCACTGAGACTTCTTTCCCAATGTCAATGCCTTTTAATAGATTCATTGATCCGGCTGGCGAACAAATTTATTTCGGAGATGAAGACAAGGAAAACCATGCTTTGGATTGTGCCGCGTCTCCCGATGGAAAATGGCTGGCAATTGAGGGGAGATTTTCCATAGTTATTGTTGAGCCGGAAAGTAAACAAATTGTGAGCCGCTTTGTCCTGAAAAGTTTTTTTGGGAAAGAGGATGTAGTAAATACCTTCTCGGGAATTTCATGGCGTAAAAACGGCAATAACTATGAATTGTATTGGAGCGGAGTAGGAGACAATGGAAAATCGTATGTTGTTCAGGCCGAATGGAATGGTAGGAAAATAGCCATTCTGAAAACCTTTTCATTTGAGGCAGTCAGCCCGGCAGAAACAGCTTTGCCCAACGAACTGTTAGTTGCTGAAGAATCAGGTCATTCCGTTCTATACGTCGTATTAAACGGAAATAATACAATTGAAAAACGGGACATCAATACCGGGAAAACGATCTGGTCCGTTCCTGCAGGTGTCGCTCCATTTGGTATCACAGCGGCAAAAGGGAAATTATATGTGAGCAACTGGGCTGGTTCTGTTCCTGATAATGACGATATAAATGTTGCAGGCGTTCCGTGGGGAAAGGCAAAGGTTGATACGATGACTGGGGCTACACGGGAGGGAACCGTTTTAGTTATTGATCGTGAAACCGGAGCACATATAAAAGAACTTGTTGTTGGTTTGCATCCCAATGATATTGTTGCCAGCAAAGACGAAAAATATGTTTATGTTGCCAATGCCAACAGCGATCAGGTATCTGTTATTAACACCGAAAAAGATGAAGTTAGCGAACAAATTTCGGTTCGTATCATGCAGGGTGAAAATACATATTTTGGCGATTCACCTAATGGATTGGAAATTACAGGTGACGGAAAAACACTTTTTGTAACCAACGGTATGGATAATGCTTTAGCTGTCGTAAAGCTTGGCGCGCATTCCTGTTCCTCTTCAATCGAAGAAAAAAGCCAGCTTGTTGGTTTTATCCCAACCGGGAGCTATCCGGGAGCCGTATGTGTATATCGCGACAGTCTTCTCTTTGTTGCCAATATTGAAGCTGAAGGAGCGCGGGTGCCATTGGTAAATGAACAAACCGGGAAATCTTCATATAATTCGCACCACATGATGGCTTCAGTTTCTGTAATTCCTTTTTCTGAAATGAAAAAACTCCAATATTATACTGAAAAGGTAAAAGATATGAATCAGCTTTTCAGGTTGAAACTTACTGAGAAGTTGCCACGGAAAAATGCCGTGCCGGCTCCTGTTCCTATTCGTATTGGCGAACCGTCAGTATTCAAACATGTAGTTTATATCATAAAGGAAAACAGAACTTATGATCAGATTCTTGGTGATGTGATTTCAGGTAATGGAGATTCAACCTTATGTGTTTTTGGGAAGAAAGTAACACCCAATACACACAAAATATGTAGCGATTTTCTGCTGATGGATAATTACCATGTAGCCGGGAAATCTTCGGCGGAAGGTCATCAATGGACAGATATGTCGATTGTAACTGATTATATTGAGAAAAACGTGAATGCCTGGTTTCGGAGTTACCCACATGTTCAGCAGGATGCATTGGTTTATGCCCCAACTGGTTTCATCTGGGACAATGCCTTAAAACATGGTAAAAAAGTTCGAATCTACGGAGAAGCATGTACTCCCGAATGCAATGAAAATCAGACCTGGACTTCAATATATGAAGGGTTTAAAAGAGGAGAGACTTTCGAGTTTAAAAATTCTACGACCATAAATCCAGTTAAACAGATTCTAAGTCCTGAGTATCCCGGATACGATAGCCATAAGATTCCGGATGTATTGCGGGCAAATGCATTTATCAAAGAACTTAATGACTATGAGAGAATGGAAGGTGATCAATGGCCTGAACTCCTGATTTTGGCACTTCCGAACGATCATACCGGAGGTACTCGTCCCGGATTGCCAACTCCACATGCTCAGGTTGCAGACAACGATCTGGCTCTTGGTCAGATTATTGAAGCTATCTCAAAAAGTCGCTTTTGGAAAAATACGGTAGTTTTTGTCACCGAAGACGATTCGCAGGCAGGGTGGGACCATGTTTCGGCCTACCGCACTGTTGGAATGGTAATCAGTCCATATTCTAAATTGAAAAAAACTGTAACAACCAATTACAATCAGCCATCCATGGTCCGCACAATTGAACAGATCCTTGGTATTCCTCCGATGAATATTAGTGATGCTACAGCAATACCAATGTTCGATTGTTTTTCGTATTCTCCTGATTTCTCTCCATATCAGTCAGTTGGAAATGAAATTCCTTTGGATCAGATGAATAAATCGCTTTCTGAATTGAAAGGAACTGCTCTGCATTATGCCCGCAAAAGCCTGACTCCCCAGTTTGATCCTATTGACGGAGGGAACGACGAATTATTTAATCGGATTATTTGGTTTGCGATGAAAGGCAATAAACCTTTTCCCAAAAAGTATTGCGGAAAAGATGAGGATGATGATGACTAAAATATGTTGGAATTGATTTGCCTTCCATCGGTTTTCTTCGTTGCCTGCGCATTTGAATGTTGTTGATGAAATTACTTAAGAAACAATAATTACACTTAACAATAAGAAATGATTAATCAAGAACTGAAATCTAACCGAATTCTTTCTATAGATATCATGCGTGGGCTTACACTATTTTTAATGCTTTTTGTAAATGATCTCTTCATTTCGAATGTTCCGGAATGGATGGTTCATACCAAAGCCGATTTTGACGGAATGGGCTTGGCTGACTGGGTATTTCCCGGATTTTTATTTATGGTTGGAATGTCGATCCCCTATGCTATTAATTCCCGGATGCAGAAAGGACTGTCGAAGGTGCAAATATTCGTACATATAATTTTACGAACGATAAGTCTGCTGGTTATTGGAGTATTGATGATAAATTCGGAAAGATTTAACTCAGAATTAAGCGGTATAAGTAAAAACGTATGGACAATTCTGATGTACGTTTCTGTGTTTCTGATTTGGAATAAATATCCGGAAAACAAAAAGCTAAAAAAGTTCTTTCAGAGCTTAAAAATATTAGGAATCATTGGAATTATTGTCTTGTTAATCCTTTTTAAAGCCGGAGAATCAACTCATGTAACTTGGTTAGAAACAGGTTGGTGGGGCATATTAGGTTTGATTGGCTGGGGATACTTTGTCGTGGCTACCGTATTTTTATTGTTGGGTTCAAAGCTTTTGCCAACAATGCTTTTGTGGGTATTTTTCATTGGAATGAATATTCTTTCTCAACTCGGAATGCTTGAATTTCTTGATTTTCTGAATCCCGTATTTGGAGTAATTATTGAAGGCGATGTTCCTTCTATTGTTTTGGCAGGATTAGTCGTTGGGCTTATTATCAAAGAAAGCCCTTTAACTCCGAAGAAAACTGCCGCAACACTGTTTCTTTTGGGATTTCTCTCACTGATAGCTGGTTTTCTTTTGAGAAACTGGTTTATTATTTCTAAGATAATGGGTACACCCAGTTGGGCAATGATATGCAATGGAATTAGTATTAGTATCTTTTCTCTGTTATTCCTGATTGTTGATATTCAAGGAAAGCAAAAATGGGCATCAGTATTTAAATTTGCCGGTCAGAATTCGTTGACCACTTATCTGGCTCCTGATATTATTTATTTCGTAGTGTGGGGGCTAAATCTCCCGTTATTTTTCTACAAGCAAGAATCAAGTCAATTGCTCGCGGTTTGTGGTTCATTGTGCTGGGCCCTTTCTATGATTGGCTTCTCTGTGTTGCTTTCAAGGATCAATATTAGATTAAAACTTTAAATCAAACATAAACTAATGCGAGATGAAGACAATCTGCCTGTTTACAATTTTATTCGTTATGAGCTGTTTTGCCTTTGCACAGGATGAAGCAATACCTGTACGTGGTTTTTGCATTGCGGCACCAATGCCTGGGGAATTAAATGATTTTATCAAATTTGTAAATGAAGAGTTAGCTCCCAGAAATGTAAATACTCTGATTCTTCGGGTTGATTACAATTATCAGTTTCAAACTCATCCTGAATTGCGTGATGATATTACATTATCTAAAACAGATGTAAAAAGATTAGTGGATGTTTGCAAAAAGAAAAACATCCAATTGATCCCTCAGATCAATATGCTTGGACATCAGTCGTGGGCTGGCGATGTTGGTAAACTACTTGAAGTCTATCCTGAATTTGATGAAACCCCTAATGTAAAAATGCCTGAAAAATACGTGTGGCCAAATAGCGATGGATTATACTGCAAAAGCTATTGTCCGCTTCACCCTGAATTACACTCAATTTTATTCGACTTGATTGATGAAATTTGTGATGTTTTTGAATCTGATAACTTCCATGCGGGAATGGACGAGGTTTTTTATATCGGACATGATAGTTGTTCTCGATGCAGTGGCCTTGATAAAGCAAAGCTTTTTGCTGATGAAGTAAATAAAATCAAAAACCATCTGGCTGAAAAGAATCGAACACTTTGGATTTGGGGTGATCGGTTGATCGATGGTAAAACTACCGGTATGGGAATGTGGGAAGCAAGTATGAACAATACCCACCAGGCCATCGATTTAATTGACAAAGACGTAATGATTTGTGATTGGCATTATGACCGCCCCGATGAAACAGCAGTTTACTTTGCATTGAAAGGATTCAAAGTAGTAACCTGCCCCTGGAATAAGCCGGAAGTGGCTGCTGCCCAAGTGACCGATATGTTCCATTTTCGTCAATCTTCAACACCCGAAATGAAAGAACGTTTTCAAGGAATTATACAAACTGTTTGGTCAGGAGTAGGTCCATTCTTGAAAGAATTTTACAATAAAGAACTTTCTAATGATAATACGACTTCCAGTTGTTTCCGATCCACTTTTAACACAATAAATCGAGTTACCCAATGAAAAAGCAAAACACAGTAATCGTTATTTTTTCCTTAATCGCAGTATTTGGTATAATTGCATGCAATTCAACAAATCTCTCCAAAGAAAACGTGATTCCAAAACCCGTATCAATGACTCCAACGGGCGGAAGCTTTAAGTTAACTGAAAAAGCCAGCATTTATGTGTCTGGAAGTTCTGAGGAACTGATGAAAATCGGGCAATACCTGGCTGACAAGCTGAAGCCCGCAACAGGCTTTGGACTTGAAGTAAAATCAACAGGAGAGACTCCTTCTTCCGGAAATATTTACCTGGAATTGAACGAAAAAGATTCTGAACTCGGTGATGAAGGGTATGAATTGACCATCACAGGAAAGATGGTGAAATTATCAGCATTAAAACCCGCTGGCTTATTTCACGGAATTCAGACTATCAGACAGTTGTTGCCCGCAAAAATTGAAAGCCATCAGCTGCAACAAGGTCAGTGGAATCTGGCCACCGGAACCATCCGCGATTACCCGACCTACGCCTACCGTGGAATGATGCTCGACGTGGCAAGGCACTTTTTTACTGTCGATGAAGTAAAAACACTGATCGATCAGTTGGCCTATTACAAGTTCAATTCCTTTCACCTGCATTTGTCTGACGATCAGGGATGGCGGATCGAAATTAAATCGTGGCCCAACCTGACTGCACATGGCGGAAGCACTGAAGTTGGAGGTGGTGAAGGAGGATTTTATACTCAGGATCAATATGCTGATATCGTAAAATATGCGCAGGATCGTTACATCACTATTGTTCCGGAGATTGACATGCCGGGTCACACGAATGCGGCACTGGCTTCCTATCCCGAACTTAACTGCAACGGGAAAGCACCGGATTTATACGCAGGTATCGAAGTTGGTTTTAGCTCCCTCTGTACCGGGAAAGAACTGACTTATAAATTTATTGACGATGTGATTGGAGAATTGGCTGCGTTAACACCGGGTGAGTATATTCATATTGGTGGCGACGAGTCGCATGCCACAAAAGTTGAAGATTACATTCCGTTCATCAGCCGGGTGCAGGACATCGTTGCGGCTCACAACAAAAAAGTGCTTGGATGGGACGAGATTGCTCTCTCGACCCTGAAGTCAAACACTGTTGCGCAATATTGGTCTAAGGCTGAAAATGCGGAAAAAGCGGTGGCACAAGGCGCAAAAGTTCTGATCTCGCCTGCCAAATACGCTTACCTCGACATGCAATATGATTCGACCAGTACTTATGGGTTGCATTGGGCCGGCTTTGTGGAAGTTGATAAAGCCTATAATTGGGATCCCGCAACATTGGAGCCAGGAATCAAGAAGGAAAACGTTATTGGCATTGAAGCTCCGTTATGGTCTGAAACAGTCTCCAACCTTGCTGAAGCACAATACCTGATCTTTCCACGACTTCCCGGAT
Organism: Bacteroidota bacterium; assembly: GCA_023393265.1. Lineage (GTDB taxonomy): Bacteria > Bacteroidota > Bacteroidia > Bacteroidales > Prolixibacteraceae > Aquipluma. Next base: position 6,838 of record JAEWME010000211.1, read on the forward strand.
ATGCCGAAATTGGCTGGACTCCTGTTGAATTACGAAACTGGGATGATTATAAAATTCGGCTGGCTGATCACGGTAAGCGCATGAATGCCATGGATATTGACTTTTATCGCTCTAAGCTGGTTCCATGGAATATAAACAATTCTAATTGACTAAAAAAGTAATGATATTATCTCGGCCAAAACCAGATAAGGAAGAACCTTATTTTTACAGTGCTATGAATAATCAAGAATTGTCAGAACTAGAAATGGAGAAAACGGGCAGAATTTGAATAAAATATGCACTAAGCTAAGGATATTTTAAGCCATTTTTAATTATATTGTTTTGTTCGCGTAAGTTCCAATGAAATCCTTGTGTCATTAGATGCAAGGATTTTTTTGTGCTTTTTGGTTGTGTAGAAATAAATTTCGATCTATTAGTTCTCCATATTCGTCGCTTCAATATTTATTTTATTGATATATTTCGTTAATGTTGAACGACATATAATTCCACAAATGAAAACTATTTAAACAGAAAAAAAATATTTTAATTGCATACATAGGATTGATTTTTTTCTCGTGTGGGTGAATGTGGAGTTTTGAATTTCTGGAAAAATTTAAGATCTTGATTATGAATATTTTAGGTGGCTTAGTGAATGATTCATTACCAATTGAGTTAATTCCTGTTTCGATAGCTCTTCTTGACAATTCAGGTATCTTGGTGATGGTCAATAATCAGTGTGCTCGTATACTTGGATACCCCAACGAGGAGCTGGTTTCTACTTCTTTATTTGATTTTATTCTTACTGATGATTACTCGGCTTTTCGGCATTGGCTTTCCTCTGTTTTCGAAGTTCGAGATAGACCTGAAGCCGAATTTAGAGTTAAACGTAGCGATGGAACCGTCGTGTTTTTAAAGATTGCAGCAAAATGTGATTCCTCCGGGGAAAATCGCTCATCTGTTGTTAATTGTGTTTTGTGGGATATCACCGAGCAAAAGATTGATGAAATCAGGCACAAAGCAAATGAACTTAAATTTGAAGGCTTACTTCGTTCAATGCCGGACGCTATGGCGATAGCCAACCCAAATGGTGTCATTGTTCATGTTAATGACCAGATGGCTAAGACCTTTGGTTATAAAGAAGATCAGCTTATTGGGCAAAATGTTGAGATATTAATCCCTGATAGATTCAGACATGGACATGTACATCAAAGGCAAGGGTATATGGCCAACCCAAAACCACGGCAAATGGGGCTCGGCTTGGAATTGCATGCTATGAACAGGAATGGAGAGGAATTTCCTGTCGAAATAAGTTTAAACCATCAGGAGATTGAGGGTGAAAAGTTTGTTTGGATCGCTATTCGCGATATTTCTGATCGCAAAAAAGTTGAAGAGTCGCTGCGGGAAAGTAATGAACGTTTCCTCAGTTCGTTTAAATATGCTTCCATTGGGATGGCTTTGGTTTCAACCGAGGGTAAATGGATAAAGGTGAATAAATCGGTTTGTCGAATTGTTGGTTATTCGGAAGAAGAGCTAATGAAGATGACCTTCCAGGATATAACTTATCCCGATGATTTGGACATTGATTTGGATAATGTTCAGAAAATGCTTCGGCAAGAGATACGTTCTTACCAGATTGAAAAACGGTACATACACAAAGACGGGTCTATTGTTTGGGTATTATTGAGTGTCTCACTTGTTCATTCTGAAGATAATAAGCCTCTATATTTTATTTCTCAGATTCAGGATATTACACTCTGGAAGTTGTCGCAAAATTTATTGAAAGAGAGCGAAGAACGATTTCGTCTGGCCGCCGCAGGCACCGGATTGGGTGTATGGGAATGGAAAAGTAAACCGGGCGATGATTTTGTTTCTGATACGTTTTGTGAATTGATTGGTTATTCACGCGAGGATTTTGAAGGGAGACTTTCCATGGTGTTTAATTATATACATCCGGATTTTAGGGAGGTTGTTCAGACAAATTTTTTGAGACATCTTTCAGCAAAAGAATCTTTTCTTTCCGAATTTCTGTTAAAAAAGAAAAGTGGGGAATATGCCTGGTTTGAAATTACCGGTCAGGCTCATTTTAATAAGGAGGGAAGAGCAACACGAACAGTTGGGTACCTGATTGACGTTACACAACGCAAACAGGCTGTCGATCGCTTTAAGGTTTTGCTAAACTCATCGCCCGACGGGATTTTTATGGTGGATAAGGATTTTTGCTTGACTATGATCAATAAGCCACTTGAACAAATGATCGGTCGAGAAGAAAAGGAAATTGTTGGTCAGCCGATAACTCTGTTTATTCCGGACTTTAAGGAGAAGATTGATGCACAGAAAAGACGGAAGCAAGGTAAAACCAGGAATGATATCAGTAATAAATTCTTCGACTCTTTTGTAATTCAGAAGTCCGGAAGCCGGGTTCCTGTTGAGCTGGCCGTGAATAATTTGCCGGTGGGTGATGATTTGACTGTGATTGCTACCGTCCGGGATATTTCAGAGCGTTTAGCGGTTGACAATGAACGTAAGCGGATTCTGGCGGCATTGAATATCACGACAGATGGTATTTTTATGTTCAATCCGGAAACATTGAAACATGTTTATGTGAATAATGGGGCTATCAGGCAGGTTGGATACTCAGAAAATGAATTATTGAATATGACTCCTCTTGATTTTAAAATCGAATTCACAGAGGAATCATTCCGAAATATGCTGGAACCTTTGCTTAATAATGAAAGAGATTCAATTACTTTCGAGACAATTCACAAGCATAAAAGCGGGAAGATTGTACAGGTTGAAGTCATTTTTCAATTGTCAACGACCACCGATACCGGAAAAATTGTCGTAGCAGTGGTACGCGATATTTCTGAAAGGAAACTGGCCGAGGAAGCATTACATCTTAGTGAGGAGAGATTCAGGGAACTATATGAAAATTCGACATTTGGAATATACCGCACGACTAGAAGCGGACGAATCATTCTGGCAAATCCAGCCTTAATAAAGCTCCTGGGCTTCGATTCGATCGAAGACTTGCAATCGCGCGATTTGACGAGCTATGGATATGCAGAGAACCAGTCGCGAAATGAATTCATTGCACAAATTGAATTGGAAGGAAAAGTTGCAGATGTTGAATCTGTTTGGCTAAAAAAAGATGGAACTCCTATTTTCGTCAGGGAGAGTTCAAAGCTAATCATAGATAAATACACAGGAGAGCATTTCTACGACGGTACCGTTGAGGATATTACGGTGAAAAAGCAGGCGGAAACGGATCGAATAGCCAGACAGGTCGCCGAGGCGGCCAACAAGGCTAAAAGTATTTTTTTGGCAAATATGTCTCACGAGATAAGAACGCCATTAAATTCGATTATTGGCTTTTCTGAACTGCTATCCAACTCGCTGAAAGATCCAAAATCGCGTTCTCAGGCTGAATCAATCCGAATAAGCGGACGAAACCTTTTGCGAATTATTAATGATATTCTGGATCTTTCGAAGATAGAAGCAGGAAAACTTGTGCTTCAGCCTGAACCGGTAGACATTTTTAAGTTTTTGAACGAAATGGAGAATATCTTCCTGCCGTTGGCAAAGGAAAAAGGCATTTCATTCTTCACCGAAATTGAAAAGGAAATCTCGCATGCACTGGTACTTGATGAAACCAGGTTACGTCAAATTCTTTTTAACCTGGTTGGCAATGCCATAAAGTTTACACATGAAGGTAATGTGATTTTGTCAATTGATCTTCGGAATCGAACGGAAAATCTTGTCGATTTTGTCCTGTCTGTCGAAGATACGGGTATCGGAATTCCTAAAGAACAGCAGGAACTCATTTTCGAACCTTTCACCCAGCAAGAAGGCCAGTTGGAAAAAAAATATGGCGGAACAGGTCTTGGGTTATCCATAACTCAGCGACTGGTTCACATGATGAATGGCAAAATCACGCTTACAAGTCATGTTGGAACAGGCAGTACATTCACTGTCATTCTTCCGGACATTAAAATCTCAGGAGAAGAAGTCATCCAAATGAATGATCAAAGTTTTGATCCGACCCTCATCCGTTTTGAAAAAGCAAAAATTCTTGTTGTTGACGACAATAAAGAAAACAGGAAATTGTTACGTGATTATTTGGAATATTCGCCCCTTGAAATTCTGGAGGCCGATGATGGTTCTGTTGCGATTGAACTTGCCAGACTAACAATGCCCGATTTAATATTAATGGATTTGCGAATGCCAGGCATGAATGGGGTTGACGCGGCTGGCATTTTGAAAGCAGAACCGCTGACTGCCCAAATACCGATTGTAGCGGTTTCTGCCTCATCTAAAATCATTTATAAAGAGCGAATCAATTCTGAAGTATTTAACGATTTTTTAGTTAAACCTGTTGTGTTGAGGGATTTAACGGAAATTTTGAAAAAATATTTAACATTTTCAGATATTTCGGGTGAAATATCAAATTCAGGAGAAACTTTTGAAACTGAATATTTGTTAGACGAGCAACAAAAAATGAGATTAAAAATCCTGGTTGGCAGGCTAGAGGATGAGTTTATTCCTTCCGGCCTGGCAGTATTGAGGAGGCAGGAAATAAATAATATGGAAGTTTTTGGCAAGGATTTGATTCGGTTGGGTGAAGAATATAAATACAATCTTTTAGTTGAATACGGAGAATCAATATGTTTATTTTCTGATAACTTTGAGATTGATAAACTTATGAAAAAACTCCAGGAGTTTCCCGTATTTGTATCTAAACTCAAGAAAATTTTACGTTGAGTTAATTCGAAACCTTAAACTTATGGAAGAAAGAAGACCTAAGATTTTAGCGGTAGATGATAACCCGAAAAATATTCAGGTTATTGGTTCTATTTTGAAAAAGGCTGATTATGATGTAGGCTTTGCGTTCGACGGGAAGCAGGCACTTGATCTCTTGGGGGAATCGAATGACTACGACTTAGTTCTGCTTGATGTCAACATGCCTGTGATGAACGGGTACGAAACCTGTTTTCAAATCAGGAAGAATCCCGAATTTGCAGATATTCCGGTTATTTTCTTAACTGCATTGGCCGAGGTTGACAATATTGTTAAGGGTTTCGAATCGGGAGCTCAGGATTATGTTTCTAAGCCGTTCAACGCCAGAGAATTGCTTTCTCGCGTGCAAACTCATATCGAACTTCGCCAAAGTCGCCTGAAGCTTAAACAGGTAAACATGTGGCTTGAAGAAAAAGTGAAAGAGCGCACTACGGAATTGCAGAAAGCAAATGAGCAACTTGCGCAGGCTAATATGGAACTCGAAAAACTGGATGAGGCAAAAACGAACTTTCTTGGGATTATAAGTCATCAAATCAATACTCCACTTAATGGTATTATCGGGTTCACCAATATCCTAAAGGAAGAACTGAAAAATGATGAATTTTATGAGTTAATTGAATTTCTCGATCTTTCTGCCACACGGCTTGAGCGGTTTGTTTCTTTAAGCTTGTTGATTACAGAGTTGAAAACCGAGAAGAAGATTGTCAGGAAAACCAATGTTTCGTTAACTCAATTCTTACCCGAACTTACCAAAGAATATGACAATCAGATTCAACACAAAGGACTGATCATCGACTTTCCTAAAAGCGAAATTACAGTGAAGGCTGATCTCCATATGTTTGAAGTGGCGCTGCGGATTATTTTTGAAAATGCTATTAAGTTCTCTCCAGATAAAGGTGTTATCTCCATTCGTGCAGCTAGCGAGGTCTACGGCGTCGCTATAGAGATAGCTGACCAGGGAACCGGATTTGCAAGTTATGTGCTGAATTCTCCTTTTGAGCTATTTACTAAAATATCGGAGCGAAAAGACGAAGACAAAGGTCTTGGATTGGCTTTGGCAAAATTAATTTTAGACGCACACCAGGGAAATATAACTTTGAGAAATTTGCCTGACGGTGGGGCGGCAGTATCTCTTTTCTTCCCGAGAGATTAACTGTATCTAATCAACATATCGACTTATCTTTATTTGTAAATCATTTTTTCAAAAATTGCTTGGATCATTGAAAAAAAAGGTAATTTCGGCGGCTTTGAAAATTACGGCAGATATTGCCATATATTGATACCTGAATATTGAGCACCATAAGCTATATTTCGACTGTCTGGTAGCGAGGGTTTTACGTTTATGTTTGAAAAGTATCTTGAATAACGAATAAATTAGTTTGGAATAAAATACTTCCAGGTAGTTTTATAGCATATTTGGTGACTTATCTAGTCATTTGAATATTTAAATAGTTTAGGTATCTTAAAGCACTTAAAACAATACGATGGATTGGAGTGAGAGATTTTTAGTTTCAATATAGCTGTTTTTAAATTATGGAACCAAGGAGAATTGAGGAAGCCTGTGTCAAATGCAAAGATCGCTGCTGCGCCAAATGCTTTGATGATGGCGAAGAAAGCATCTTTGATTGCCTGACCTCAGAGGAGCTTGAACTACTTGTTAAGGAAAAAAGGCATGTTCATTTCAACGCAGGAGAAACAATCCTGAAACAAAATACTTCAGCAAGTCATGTGGTCTGTATTAAGCGTGGCCTGGCTAAAATTATTGCTGAAGGGGAGGGTGATAAAAAGCTAATCCTACGATTGGTAACGACCCATTCAATCCTTACGGGCGGAGGCATTTTTATTGAAGAAATACGGCATTTTACTGTGCAGGCAGTAACTGAAGTGGAGTGCTGTTTTATTGATTCTGATAAAATTTATGAGCTTGTATCCAGAAATAGCCAGTTTGCATTCGAGCTGCTGAAGCTGAATAACCGGCAAAACATACAAATGTTGAATGCATTGGTGGGGATAACTCAAAAATACATGCCAGGTCGTGTTGCCGATTTGTTACTATACCTGAAAAATGAAATTTTCCTTTGCAATCCTTTTAATACCCGTTTGTCCCGACAGGAACTTGCCGACATGACGGGAATGACAATGGAAAGCTTTATTCGGATATTGAAAGAATTTAAGTCGTCAGAAATTATATCTGTTGATGGTAGTCTGATTCATATACTCGATGAGGAGGCGCTTAAGCTGATCAGCAGAAAGGGCTAATTTTTTTTGGCTGTAGTAATTGACATTTGTCAATCAATAGACCATCTATTATCAATTTAAAGGTTTCGATAGATCAAACGCCGGAAACGGTGAATGTGTGCTAAGGTTTCTAATTTAGCAGAGTGTAAAAGTGTTCAAATTATTAGTGAAGAGCATTTAATATTAGTAATCTTAACATACTTATTCTATGAAACTTAGAACTTTTTCCCAGCTATTACTTTTTGCATTTGTTATCATGTGTGTTGCTCCGTCGTGTGTGAAGGAAGGACCTATGGGACCTGCCGGTAAAGATGGTGTTGACGGAACCAATGGTACTGATGGTGCAGATGGAAGTGTGACTTGTCTTGCTTGTCACTCCGGAACCAATATGGCTCAGAAGAAAGCTGAATTTGCAATGTCGGAACACAGTGTTGGTGCTATCGCTGTTGACTATGCCGGTGGTCGTGCTGAATGTGCTCAGTGTCACTCTCACGAAGGTTTTGTTCAATATGCAACCTTCGGTACGGTAGCCGGAGCTATTACAAACCCGAGTGCATGGGAATGTGCCACTTGTCACGGAATTCACTCAACATTTGAAGGCACTGATTATGCTTTACGTTTGAAAGCTCCGGTTGTAGCAGCATCAAACAAAAACGTTACCCTCGATGCAAAAGGTAACAGTAACCTTTGTGTTAACTGTCACCAGTCAAGAACTGCAGAACCAAACGTAGCAACTCCTGGTGCTGCAACTTTCAAAATTTCAAATGCACACTACGGTCCTCACCATGGCCCACAGGCAAATGTCGTTCTGGGTGTAGGTTTTGCTGAAATCCCTGGCTCTGTTGCTTATCCAACTGCGGGTTCTTCGAAACACGTAACCATGATGGATCAGACCAAAGGTGCTTGTGTTGGCTGTCACATGGCTCCATTTGCAAACAAACAAGGTGGTCACTCTTATATTCCAAGCTTAGCTGCATGTAATTCTTGTCACGGTGGCGATCCCGCTACTACATACAACTATGGCGGTGTTCAGTCTGACGTTCAGAAAAAACTTGAAGAACTTCGCGATAAACTGGTTGAGCTCGGAGTTGTAGCATACAGCGAAGCTGATGCTGCTTACGAACCGGTAGTTGGAACTTATCCGATGATTCAGGCTCAGGCTTTCTATAACTGGATTGGTCTTGAAGAAGACCGCAGTTTGGGTGTTCACAATCCGAAATATGTTAACGCATTGCTGATTAATACACTCGAAGCTCTTAATAAACAGTAAGGTGGTCATGTAAAGGAATATAAAAAGGCTTCTTTTTCAAGGAAGAGAAGTCTTTTTTATATTAATCTTAAAAAAAGCACAATATGAAAAAACACAACATATTTTTTGGCTTGATATTGTTTGCGTTGTTCCTCGGTGGTTGTAAGTACGATTTTGTTTTACCGGTTGAGGTTCCCGTAATCGATAACGGTGGCGACCCAATCAGTTTTGCAACCCAGGTCGCTCCTATATTTTCAACTGGAGACAAATGCACAGAATGTCACAAAACAGGTGGTGTTGCAATGCCCGACCTTTCGGCTGCCAATGCATACAATCAGTTGATGGCGAAATATGTCAACACCAGTGCTCCGGAACAGAGTGAGATTTTAACTATTCCCGGAAGCAGCTCGCATTCATGGAAGAAATTCACGCCTACTGAATCGGCGATTATTCTTGCCTGGATCAAAGAAGGAGCTAAAAACAACTAGTGCAAACTTTTAATAATCGAGACATGAAAAAAAATATCCTGATAATAATTCTTTTTTCCTTAGTAACGACTATTTCATTTGCACAGGACGAAACAACAGCGCCCGCCGTTAAAGAAAAAGACTATCCCGTTAACGGTGCTTTTGAAAGTGGTTATTTGATTGATGCACAGACAACTGTTATTCCTGATAAAAAAACACTTGAATTTGTTATTCAGCATAAATTCGGAACCATTAACAATGGATCAACCGATTTGTGGGGTTTATATAAATCGGCCAACGTTCGTTTAGGATTGAATTACGTTCCCTGCAAAAATGTTCAGATTGGTGCTGGCTTAAACAAAAGCTACATGACTACAGATTTGAACCTGAAATGGACAGTTTTGCAGCAAACCCGCAAAAATACAATCCCCGTTTCTGTAGCGCTGTATGGCAATTTGGCTATCGATGGACGTCCGATTGAAAACTTCAGCAACGACTCGGTTCGTGAGGCTTACACAGGACCGGTTGGTGAAATTAAATTCTCCGATCGCTGGAGCTATTTCTCACAGTTAATTGTTGGACGCAAATTCAACGACAGGCTGACTTTGCAGGCAGGTGTCAGTTTTTCTCACTACAACCTGGTAGAAGAAGGTTTCGATCATGATAAAGTTGGTGTTCATTTTAATGGACGCGTGAAAGTGTCAAATCAGGGCTCAATTATTTTTAACTACGACCAACCGTTAAAAATTAAGAGTATTTCTGAACAAGTTGACTGGACTAATGCTCCGGAACCAAACATTGCTTTTGGTTACGAAGTGTCAACCGGAACACACGCATTCCAGATTTTTATGGCAACATCCGGATCTTTGCTTCCTCAGGAAGGAATGATGTTTAATACCCGGACGTTCGATAAAAAGGGACTGTCGTTCGGTTTCCTGATTACACGACTTTGGGGTTTTTGATATAAGGAATTTTTTAAAATAGCATTATTAAAAGATGGTAATATTCCTTAATTTAGGGTGTTACCATTTTTTAATAATAAACTAAAGCATCATATACCCGGTTGGCCGACGAAGGTCATAAGCAAAAAATGCTGGTGTCATTCTGCCGACCGATAATATTAATTGAAACATGAAATCTCGTTTGTTCTTACCCGTTGCTGTGGCTCTGCTGGCTGGCGGTTTTTCTTCCGTCGCTCAGTCTTCGTACGATAATGCACAGCATCATCAATGTTTGAAGTGCCATTCCAGTCAAACTTATTCTTTCTTCAACTCGGTAAAAGACAAGGAAGAGAAACGTTTGATGAATCCATATTTCATTATGGATACCGTGGCGCTTACGCATGGCGTCCACAATCAGTTTGATTGTACCGATTGTCACTCGGGTGAATATGCTACATATCCGCACAATGGCAATCTGAAGCTCGAACCGATGAATACTTGCCTCGATTGCCACGGAGGAGATGCCTCTTTTGCATCGTATAAGTTCGAGAAGATAGAAGAAGAGTTTAAAAAGAGTGTACACTACCAGGTGTACGGCGATAATTTCTCATGTTCAAAATGTCATAGTCAGCACACCTATCGCCCAGTCGCCCGAAACAGCGACAATGTGCTCGAAATTGTTGATTACAGCAATAAAATGTGTTTATCGTGTCACAACGATATGAAAAAATATAAACTGGTTTCGGGACATGAAAATCCGAAGTTGGTTGAAATTCACGATTGGCTCCCGAATCAGGAACTGCATTTTAAGCACGTCCGTTGTATCGAGTGCCACACCCAGGTTGACGATAGCCTGATGGTTTCGCATAATATACTTGGAAAAGACAAAGCTTTGAGAAAATGTGTCGAATGTCACTCGGCAAATTCACGACTGAAAGCTTCCCTATATAAATATCAGAATTTGCAAAAACGTGCCGAAGGTGGTTTGGTAAAAACCGTTCTGGCCAACGAATCGTATGTTATCGGTTCGCATCAGGTTCCTATCCTGAAAATTTTAAGCATCATCATTTTCGTGATGGCTTTGGCCGGGATTATCATTCACAGTGTTTTCAGATTTTTAAAAAAGAAATAAAATGACATCTCAAAATAAATTATATTTCTATCCGGTTTGGCTGCGAATCTGGCATGGTTTCAATGCGCTGGGTATCCTTACATTAATCGCTACCGGACTTTCAATGCAGTCGAGTGTCGATATTATCGGGTTTAAATCTATTGTCAGCATTCACAATATTGCTGGTATTGTTGTCAGCCTGAGCTACCTGCTTTATTTCTTCGGGAATATGTTCACCCCGAATGGTCAGTTCTACATCATTAAGCCAAAGGGTTTCCTGAAGCGCCCAATCAAACAGGCCTATTATTATGCCTGGGGAATGTTTCATGGGATGCAGGCGCCGTACCCGCTTTCAGAAAAAAGAAAATTCAATCCACTCCAGAAATATTCCTACATCGTCGTGATGTATATGTTTGTGCCACTGGTCATTTTATCAGGAATTGCTTTGCTTTTTCCTGAAATTATCATTGACCGTATTTATTCGCTTAGTGGTGTGTTCGTAACAGCAGTTGTGCACTCAGCAATGGGATTTTTGATTTCTGTTTTTCTGATTGTGCATCTTTATATTGCGTCGATTGGCAAATCGCCGCTCGAAAACTTTAAGAGTATCATTACCGGCTGGCATCAAACAACACACTAGGCATTTGGTGGTTGGATGTTTTTAATTTGGACGGAATCAGACAGAATTGATCGGAATTATTTTAGGGTAGAAGAGACTTTATAAAAAATTGGAAATGATGATGAAAGGATGGAATAAGTCTTTATCGCCTGAAGCAAAAATCAGGTGTATGCCACCCGGCAAATCAATTAAAAATGGTTTGTCAGGGCTTAATTTACATTTTTCAGCGAAGACTGTAGGTTTGTGCTTATTGTTTTTGATGTTTCTCTTTTCGGGAGCAGGAAAATTGTATGCGCAACCATCAAACGACGATTGTCTTTCTTGTCACGACGATCCGGGATTGACAGCCGAGAAGAATGGAAAGAAAGTTTCGAGGTACATTCCTGCCAATGCGCTCGATCATTCGGTACACAAAAATGTTACCTGTGCTTCGTGTCATACTGATGCCGCCGTTGATGATTTTCCGCATCCCGAAACACTAAAGCCGGTTGATTGCGGTACCTGCCACACCGATGCAAAGGATAAATATCTTCGTGGTATTCACGGTCGTGCTTTTCTGAACAACCAGCCGTATGCGCCTACTTGTAAGGAATGTCACGGTTCGCACGAAGTTTTGAGCTCGCAGGATCCGAAATCGAAAACGTACAAAATGAACGTGCCGATTCTTTGTGGTACTTGTCACAAGGAAGGTGCGCCGGTTGCCCGTTCTTATAATATTTCGGAACACAACATCCTTCAGAATTACAGTCAGGGCATTCACGGCCAGGGTATGTACAAGAAAGGCTTGATTGTGTCTGCAACCTGTAACGATTGTCATGGCAATCACCTGATATTGCCGCACACCAACAGCAGTTCGAGCATTTCGCCGAAAAACATTGCTGCAACCTGTATGAAGTGCCATGCGCGTATCGAAGACGTTCACGTGAAGGTTATAAATAAGGAATTGTGGGAAAGCAAACCGGGGGCCATTCCGGCTTGTACTTCCTGTCATCCGCCTCACAAGGTTGAATATCAGAATGTAATTGCGAATATTTCGGATAAAACCTGTTTGAAATGTCACGAAAATGAGTCGGTGCACAAAATGGTGAATAACCAATCGGTCTCATTAAAGGTTGATGTGAGGGATTTAGCTGCTTCAACACACAAGAATATTACTTGCGTGAAATGTCACTCTGATGTGACTGCGAACCTGAGTCGTCCGTGTGAGACAGCCGGAAAAGTTGACTGTTCTGCTTGCCATGCTGAAGAATCAGATGTTTACTTCGCCAGTGGCCACGGTCAGGCTTATTTCAATAAAAAACCAAATGCACCATATTGTACCGATTGCCACGGAACTCACCTGGTGAAACCAAAAACCGATGAGACTTCGAGAACTTACAGGGCTGCTATTCCGCAACTTTGCGGCGATTGCCACCGCACTGGCGGAAAAGCGACCGAAGGAACCGATTTGAAAGAGGTTGATGCTTTCCACGATTATTCATCGAGTGTTCATGGCCGTAGTTTAGCTGAAAAAGGTTTGCTTTCGGCTGCTGTTTGTACCGATTGTCATACTACGCATTTTAACCTGAAAGAATCAGATCCAAGGTCTTCAGTAAATCAGAAAAACATTGCTGGTACCTGTGGTAGTTGCCACAAAGGAATTTACAACGAATACATGGGCAGCGACCATGCTTACAAAGAAGAAACCGGTGATTTGAAATACCCGACATGTAGCACCTGCCACACCGCACACAATATTTCAGAAGTAAATAAGGACAAGTTTATGTCTGAAATTACGGTTCAGTGCGGTAAGTGTCACACCAAACTGGCCGATACTTATCTTGATACCTATCACGGAAAAGTATACCAGTTAGGCTACATGCAGGCTGCCCGCTGTTCCGATTGCCATGGTGCGCACAATATCCTGAACAGGCACAATCCGAAATCATCAATTGCGCCACAAAACATTGTTGGTACTTGTCAGAAATGCCATGCCGATGCCAACAAACGGTTCACCGGTTACCTCACTCACGCTACTCACTCCGATAAAGATGAGTTCCCATGGCTCTACTACACTTTCTGGGCTATGACCAGTTTGCTGGTGAGTGTGTTTGTGTTCTTCGGGATCCACACGTTGCTTTGGCTGCCTCGCTCGCTTCATGCAATGACACAAAAGAAAGCACACCGCAAGGATAAAGGAGAGCAGGTATACGTTCGTCGCTTTACCAAAAGTCAAAGGATAACGCACATCTTTGTAATTATCAGCTTCCTTTCGCTCGCGTTGACAGGTATGATGCTGAAGTTTGCTTACATGGACTGGGCCAAATTTGTTGCCAGAATGGTTGGTGGCGCTTATGTTGCCGGAATAATTCACCGTTTTGCAGCTGTCATTACATTTGGATATTTTGGATATCATGTTATTTCGCTTATCCGGATGAAAATCAGCAAAAAACAAAATCTTGGTTCATTTATCTTCGGAAAGAATTCGCTGATGTTCAATATGCAGGACCTTCGAGACTTCTGGGCTTCGGTTAAATGGTTTGTTGGTCGCGGACCAAGGCCAAATTACGGACGCTGGACTTATTGGGAAAAATTCGACTACATGGCAGTTTTCTGGGGTGTTGTTGTTATTGGCTCAACTGGTTTGGTATTGTGGTTCCCGGTTTTCTTTACGACACTTTTGCCCGGATGGGTGATTAACGTTGCGCAGATTATCCACAGCGATGAAGCATTGCTGGCGGTAGGATTCATCTTTACCATCCATTTCTTCAATACACACCTTCGTCCTGAGTCTTTCCCAATGGATACTGTAATTTTCACCGGTCACGTTCCGGTTGATGAATACAAAGCAGATCGTCCTCGCGAATTTGAAGAATTGGAACAATCAGGAAAACTCGAAGAAGTTACTGTTAAAAAAGAATTTACTAAGAAACAGATGCTACTGGTGCGCACATTCGGATTTATATTCCTTTTTACCGGTATCATACTCATCATCTTTATCATTTATTCATTGCTATTCCATTAATCAGGATAGATGTAAATGTTCATAGGTTTTGCTTGCCGATTTACCTTCTGGTATTTCGGCAAGTTCGTTTTCATGGGGTATGGTTTCGCCGTTTGTGTTATCGCATTTAAACTAAGGATGGTTTTTGTTCATCGGTTTTAGTTGTTTTTCTCATTTCTACATGTTAATATTTTTAAATTGGTTTGTTTGTTCTATATATCTAATTGTAAATTAGTTTGTTGTATGCTTATTGACACTTGTCAATTTTATTGAAATATTCCTATCTTTTAGCAAACTTGCACTTGGTTTTGAAGATTTTGTAAGTAGAAAATAGGTCGATATGAAACTACCATCTTCGATAAAGAACTATATCTCAATAACCGGTGCTGTGATTGCTGTTTTCAATCTGGCGGCAATTCTTTCACTGTTTATCCTGAATAGCTTTTTCAATTTTGGAGGTTCCTATATTGGGTTGTTTACCTACATCGTTCTGCCTGTAATAATGATTTTTGGCCTGTTGCTTATTCCAATTGGAATGCGTATAAACAACAAGCGGGCAAGAAGAGCTGAAGCCGCTGGTGAGCCATTGGGGTGGCCGGTTCTCGATTTCAACAATGTGGCTACACGGAATGCAGCCGTAATTTTTGTTTTCGGGACTATTTTTCTGGTTATCATTTCGTCAATCGGAAGTTACGAAGCTTTTCACATCACCGAGTCGGTTGAATTCTGCGGAAAGCTTTGTCATAATGTGATGGAACCCGAATATACAACGTACCACGGATCATCGCACGAGCGTGTTGCCTGTGTTGAGTGTCATGTTGGTGCAGGAGCAAGCTGGTATGTAAAAAGTAAGCTTTCTGGTTTGTACCAGGTTTATTCGGTACTGGCGAAGAAATATCCGAGACCAATACCAACGCCGATAGCAAACCTTCGCCCCGCCCGCGAAACTTGTGAACAATGCCATTGGCCGGAAAAATTCTATGACCGTAAGATGCAGGTTCGGCATTCGTTTCTGGCTGACGATGATAATACTGCGGAGATTATAAATCTTCAGGTTAAAACGAGTTCTAAAATGACTCCCTCCGGATTTGAGAAAGGAATTCATCAGCACATCAATCCGGATGTCAGGATTGAATATAAAACAACCGATGCAAATCGTCAGGTCATTCCGTGGGTGAAATACACCAACCTGAAGACTGGCGAAAGCGAGATTTTTACCGACAGTGAGAATCCGGTTGACCAGTCGAAGCTCGACTCGCTCGAAACGAGGGTAATGGACTGTCTGGACTGTCACAACAGGCCGGCACACAATTACCGGTCGCCGCAAAATTTCGTCGACAATTCGATGAGTGAAGGCCGGATTTCAAATTCGTTGCCTGGTATAAAACAGGTGGCGATGCAAGTTCTTTATAAGGATTATACAACGAAGGATAGCGCTTTCATGGCGATAGGGGACGGCATACATGCTTTTTATAAATCGGGTTACCCTGATTTGGCAGAAGCAAGGAAAACCGACATTGATGCGGCAATTACAGAAATTCAGAATGGTTATGCCGCTAACATATTTCCGTTTATGAAGGCAAGCTGGAAAGCATACCCGAATAACATCGGACACATGGAGTCTGACGGATGTTTCAGGTGCCACAACGACCGGCATGTCAGCAACGGAGGAAAAGTTATTTCGAAAGACTGTAATCTTTGCCATACGATTTTGGCACAGGGAACCTCGGGTAACATGGAGTATTCCACATCGATGGAACCGCTGGAATTTAAACATCCGGTTGATATTGACGATGCCTGGAAAACAGAAATGTGTTCATCGTGTCACGCTCAGTTGTATTGATAAAGGATTGACTTAGAAGAATTTTTGCACGTTCTTTTGAGAATTTTAAAAAAATAGTGCATTTTTAGATAGGAATTGCATTGATTTTGATATAGGAATTTTGAAGACAAGACAAATTTTAATAATCTTTAAATAATTAATGATCATGAATCTGAAGAAGTTAACATTTTTACTTGGACTTTTCATCATTGTAAGTTCAGTTGTAAATGCGCAGGATGCCAAGTACATTGGTGCTGCTAAATGTAAAATGTGCCACAACAAAGCTGAAAAAGGCGAGCAGTACAACAAATGGGCTGCTGGTCCTCACGCCAAAGCAATGGCAAGCCTCAAAGGCGACGAAGCCAAAAATCCAAAATGTTTGAAATGTCACTCTACCGCAGCCAGTGTTGATCAGGGACTTATTGCTTCTATCACTGTTGAAGAAGGTGTTTCATGCGAATCATGCCACGGACCAGGCAGCCTTTACAAAGTTGCTACGGTTATGAAAGATCATGCAGCATCTATGGCGAAAGGTTTAATTATGCCTGAAGAAAAAGTTTGTAAGAAATGTCACAACGAACAAAGTCCTAATTACAAAGGATTTAACTACAAAGAGTATGTTGCTAAAATTTCTCACGACGACCCAACTACAAAATAATCCGGTTTAAAACCGGTATTTACAGAATTCCTTTGTTTTACCAGAAACAAAGGAATTTTTTTATAAATAGAACAGGAAATTCATGAAAAAAATAACATCGTTTTTATTCTCCATGCTGTTTTCGGTGTTGCTGTTGCTGGCTTTCGCTATATCAATTGGTTATGCAACGTTTATCGAAAATGACTATGGAACGCCAACGGCCCAGGTTTTGATTTATCAATCGCGATGGTTTGAGGTTTTGCTTCTGCTTGGCATGGTTAACCTGGTTGGCAGTATGTTTAAATATCATTTGTTTTACCGGAAAAAATGGGCGATTTTGCTTTTCCACCTGGCATTTGTTTGCATCATCATTGGAGCGGCTGTCACCAGATATTTTGGCTTCGAGGGTAGCATGCATATCCGCGAGGGTGAAACATCCAATCTGGTTGTTTCTGAAGAAACATACATTAAGGCCACTGTTTCTTCAGGAGAACAACGTGTTACAAAGCTTACCAAGGTTAAATTTACGCCTAATTCTTCCAATAAATACAAAGAAGTATTCTCAGTTGCGGGTAAAGAAGTGACCATCGAGAATGAGTTATTCGTTCCTTCGGCATCAGAAACAATTCTTCCTGATGAAAATGGTATTCCGGTTATTTCGTTGGTTTATACCGACGGAAGCATTATACAGTCAGACTTCTTACTTTCTTCTGGTGAAATTAAATCGTTTCCGGCCACAAGTTTCGGCTTTAATTCCGGATCTGGATCTGCAAAAGTTGTGTTTACCGACGGAGCCTCTGGACTTAGTTTCGTGTCGTCTGATACAATTGCTGTTTCAGCGATGGTTGGTGTAACCGGCGATAAAATTGCCCCGCAAACGGTGATTCCATTGCAAGCCAATCAATTTTATGTGATGGGAAATACTGGTTTTGTCTTCAGAAAATATCTTCCGAAGGCTGTTCCTTCTCTGGTGCAGGTGCAGGGAACCCAGGGAATGACTGGTCACGACGCATTCACTGCCTGTGTTTCTTCAGGAAGCGAGGTGCGGAAAGTTAACGTTTTTGAAAATTCAGTTTCAGAAGATGTAGCGATTTGTCATGTTAATGGACTCGACGTTCAACTGAGTTACGGGTCGGTTTTTAAAGAATTACCTTTCAGTATTCAGTTGCGCGATTTTCAGATTGAACGGTATCCCGGGTCGAGAAGCCCTTCTTCTTATGCCAGTGAAATAACACTGAAAGACCCGACAGCCAAAACGGATATGCCATTTCGTATTTTTATGAACAATATTTTGAATTACAAAGGATACCGCTTTTTCCAATCTTCGTTCGATCAGGATGAAAAAGGAACAGTGTTGTCGGTAAATCAGGATTACTGGGGAACATTAATCACCTATTTAGGCTATTTTCTGATGACATTGGGCATGGTATTTACCATTTTAAGTAAAGCCAGCCGTTTCAGAATGTTGGTTCGCCTGAGCGGAAAGTTGCAGGCAAAACGGCAGTCGATGAAAGTTCTGGTGGTCGGTTTGCTTTTTGCAGGTTTAAGCTTTTCAGGATACAGTGCTTCTGCTGCGGACTCGAAGAGTAGTCACATCAATGATTTTGCTGCGCTGCTTATTCAGGATCATCAGGGGAGGATAGAACCCGTGAGTACGCTGGCTTCCGATCTTTTGCGCAAAATATCGAAGAAAGACTCCTGGGACGGAATGTCTTCGGTTGAAGTGTTTATCGACATGGGGGCAAATCCTGATAAATGGAAAAATACAAGGTTTATAAAAGTTGCTAACTCCGATTTGGAACGCACACTGGGCGGATCGGGCGGTTTTGTATCGTTTGCTCAAATGTTTGATCAGTTTGGCAATTATCGCCTTTCGGCGCAGGTTGACGATGCATATAACAAAAGCCAGACACATCGTAATAAATACGACAAAGAAATTATAAACCTGGATGAGCGTGTAAATATTTGTTACCAGATATTTAAAGGCGATTTTCTAAGGATTTTTCCCGTCCCGAACGACGAAAATAAGGCCTGGGTAACACCGGCAATGCTTCCAGAAACACTCACCAGGCAGGAAAGAGATTTCGCATCTAATATCCTGAATCTGTATTACTCGGAATACAATAACTCGCTTGCGTCGGGAAACTGGGGCAAACCAGACGAATATCTTTCATACATTAAAAAATACCAGGCAACTTACGGAGCCGACATCATTCCGTCAAAATCCAAGATCAGGATGGAAATACTTTATAATGAATGGAATATCTTTGGTCGGCTTGCGAAGATTTTGGCGTTCCTTGGTTTTGTGATGCTGGCATTTCATTTTGTACTCATTTTTAATCCAACTGCCCGGACCCGAAAGTTGGTAAATGCAGGCGCTTATGTTTTGGCATTTGCTTTTCTGCTTTACACCGCAGGATTGGCGCTGCGCTGGTACATTTCGGGACACGCACCCTGGAGTAATGGTTACGAAACCATGATTTACGTTGGATGGGCTACATTCCTTTCCGGATTTATTTTCGTGAAGCGTTCTCCAATAACACTGGCGGTAACTACCGTTCTTTCTGCTATTATTTTGTTTGTTGCAGGCATGAG
>JAEWME010000241.1 GCA_023393265.1 Bacteroidota bacterium
GTGATGTAGATTTCCACACGGCGGTTTTGAGCTCTTCCTGCTTCGGTTGAATTATCGGCAACCGGCTCGTCAAAAGCTTTCCCTTCCGTTTTCATTCG
This sequence comes from Bacteroidota bacterium, assembly GCA_023393265.1. Lineage (GTDB taxonomy): Bacteria > Bacteroidota > Bacteroidia > Bacteroidales > Prolixibacteraceae > Aquipluma. The sequence continues at coordinate 99 of JAEWME010000241.1, forward strand.
TTCATTTCCAACCCCGTTTGTTGCCAGAAATTTTGACACCGCTGCGGCACGGCTTTCAGACAGTTTTTGGTTCAGATCACGAGACCCGGTATTGTCGGTGTGCCCGTAAATGGTAATATCTGTTTCAGGCGTTTCTTTCAGCGAGGCTGCAAATTTGGTAAGCGATGCCTTCGAAGTGGCGTTTAACTCGCTTTTTCCTGTTGCAAAAAGGATTCCGCTTTCGAAAGTTACTTTAATAGCCTGAAGGTTGTTGGCGTCAGTAACGGTTTCTACCTTGGCACCGTCAATCTTTTCAAGTTCAGCTTTTTGCTTATCCATTTTTTTCCCGATCAGAACGCCGGCTCCGGCACCAACGGCGCCACCTACAGCAGCGCCAATGACAGCACCTTTACCTTTTCCGGCTAAAGCGCCGATGCCTGCGCCGAGGAGCGCTCCGCCAGCTCCGCCGATAACACCACCTTTTGTTGAGTTTTTGGTAGTAGAACAACTACTCAGCATGATTGCACTTGATAAAACCAGTGCCATGAACGATTTAAAGTTTTTCATTTTCTTCAATTAAAATTGTTTTTGATCTTTTTGGGCTAATATAACGCCGCCGAGGAGTTCAGTGTTTACAAATATCCAGCCAAAATGAAAAAAATATTTCTCGGGCGGGGTGCACAAAAACAACCGAACTTAACTGCTTTTTTAGCTTTCGGGATTTGAAAGAAATAGTGTGTGACAGAACTAGCGTTTCATTACGCCGTAACAAAGTATCTTCACAATGTTGTCGACACTTTGTTCCAGGTTTACTTTGCTGTAATCGCCTGCAGAGAGCGGCATCTCCAACCCTTTGATTGCGGTGGTGATTCCGGTAGCTGCAAGCGTGAGGTCGTACACTTCGAAAATATTCTTGCGGACACCCTCAATCAAAATTCGCTTGATCATGCGAATTTCTTCCTGCTGGTGGCGGTGCTTAATATTTTCAATGAATTCAATGGCTGTCACATCGTTTTCAAGCGCATTGTAAAAATTAGCCATTCCACGGTAGGTGGTCAGCTTGGTCAGAATATAGTCGCGCAACTTGTCAACCGGATCAGTGTTTCGGTTTACGACAATATCGAGCTCGCGGCGCAGGATATCAACTTCTTTCTGGATCACAGCCTGAAAAAGATCTTCTTTACTGGTGAAATAGTAGTAAAGCGAGCTTTTTCCTTTTCGCACGGCGTTTGCAATGTCGTCGAGTGTGGTCTTTTTGTATCCGTATTTGCTAAATATTTCCTGAGCAATCTTCAGGATACTTTCGCGGTTTGCATCTTTTTTGTTCGACGCAGCTTCCAGGTTCATCGCCATAACAAAGGTTTATTTCAAAACTGGACAAATATAAGTTTTATTTTAAAAATGAGGCACTCTCCTTATCTCGCAAAGCGACAGTACCTTTAGTGATTTTATTCATCGGCGGCTCTTTTTCTTAGGAGCATGAAAGCTGGCAGGACGCTCATTTTGGTTTTCTCTTATCAGTCTGAAGTCAAGCTGTTTTTTCTCGAGGTTGGCCTTGGCAATCTGCACCCGCACTTCTTCGCCAAGCTGGAATTTGCGGTGCGAGTGCCGACCCACGAGGCAATAATTCTTTTCGTCGAAGATGTAGAAATCATCGTCGAGCGTGTTTACCGAAACCATACCTTCGCATTTGTTTTCGAGCTCCACATAAATGCCCCAGTCGGTAACTCCCGAAATGACGCCCGGGAATTCTTCGCCGACTTTATCCTGCATAAATTCAACCTGTTTGTATTTAATTGAAGAACGTTCGGCGCTTGCGGCACGGTTTTCCATTTCAGACGAGTGTTTGCACATGTCTTCCCACTTTTGGGCGCTCACCGACTTTCCGCCGTCGAGGTAACGTTCCAGCAGGCGGTGAACCATCACATCCGGATATCGCCTGATAGGCGAAGTGAAGTGTGTGTAATGCTCGAAGGCCAGTCCGTAGTGCCCGATGTTTCGGGTTGAGTAAACAGCTTTTGCCATCGCCCGGACGGCCAGGGTTTCGATGACATTTTGCTCGTTTTTCCCTTTCACATTGTTCATCAACTGGTTCATCGATTTCGAAATCTGTCCGGGTGTTCCCAGTTGTAATCCGTACCCGAATTTGTGGATGAAATGATTGAAATTCATCAGTTTCTCCGGATCGGGCTTGTCGTGGATTCGGTAAACAAACGTTTTGGGCGTTTTGTGGTCGGCGGGCTTGCCAACGAATTCGGCAACTTTTTTGTTGGCAAGCAACATAAATTCCTCGACCAACTGGTTACTTTCTTTGGCTTCTTTGAAATAAACCGAAAGTGGTTTGCCGTTTTCGTCGATCTCAAATTTCACCTCCACGCGGTCAAAAGCGATAGCGCCTCGTTTGAAACGGTCGTCGCGCATCTTCCGGGCCAGCCGGTTCAGGGTCAGCACTTCGTCTTTTAGCTCGCCTTCGCCGGTTTCAATGATGGCTTGCGCATCTTCGTATGCAAACCGTTTGTCGGAGTGGATGACGGTGCGTCCAAACCACTGCCGCTTGATATTGGTGTCGTCGTCCATCTCGAAAATGGCCGAGAAGCAAAGCTTGTCTTCGTTGGGTCGCAGCGAACAAACTCCGTTCGATAATTTCTCCGGAAGCATGGGCACCACGCGATCAACCAGGTAAACCGACGTTCCGCGTTCGTAAGCTTCGTCGTCGAGAATGGTTCCGGGCTTCACGTAATACGAAACGTCGGCAATGTGGACGCCGACTTCCCACAGCCCGTTTTCGAGTCTCCGGATCGACAGGGCGTCGTCGAAGTCTTTGGCGTCGCGCGGGTCGATCGTCATGGTTGTAACACCGCGCATATCGCGGCGCTGGCGGATTTCTTCTTCAGGAATTTCATCCGGAATTTTTTCGGCAGCTTTCAGCACACCTTCCGGAAACCGAAGCGGCAAGTCGAATTCGGCCAGGATGGCGTGCATCTCGGTGTTGTTGTCGCCGGCGTTTCCGAGCACCTCGACGATTTCGCCAAACGGGTTTTTGGCCCGTGGTGGCCATTCGGTGATGCGCGCGATGGCTTTTTGTCCGTCCTGTGCGCCTTTCAGCTTCTCATTCGGGATAAACAGATCGAAGCCAACTTTCCCGGTCGGGATGAAAAATGCAAAATTTTTCGATTTTGAAATCGTTCCAACAAAAGTCGATTTGGCGCGTTCGACAATCTCTATCACTTCGCCTTCAAGCGGCTGTTTTTTCCGGATGGCATACAACTGCACTTTCACTTTGTCGCCTTCCATGGCGTGGTTCAGGTTGCGGCTCGAAACCAGCACCGGTCCTTCCAGTTCTTCGGAAACCACATAGGCAAAGCCTTGCGGCTGAATATCGACGACACCGCAAACAGCCCCGCTGCGCGATTTCAGTTTGTATTTGCCGCGCTGAACGCTTTGCAGACTGTCGGCCTCGGTCAACTCTTCCAGAACGACAAAGACCAGTTTGGTGA
>JAEWME010000290.1 GCA_023393265.1 Bacteroidota bacterium
GGCTTGAGCTGCTCTGGATTTAATCTTCTCGATTACAGAAAGAAGAAGCTGGCCCTGCAATGGCTTTTCCATGTATTCATCCATTCCTGCCTCAATACATTCATCTTTTCGCTCGGCAACCAAACTGGCAGAAAGTGCAACAATGTAAACAGGAATCTTAACCTTATTTTCGGCTTCATACTGGCGAATCATCTGAGTTGATTCGACGCCATCACACACGGGCATGTGCATATCCATAAAAATCAAGTCATAGTTTTTGTCCCTTTGCATCTCGAATGCTTCCATACCATTATTGGCAAGATCGCATTTAAAACCGAACTGTCCAATAGTCAAAACAAATAATCGTTGATTGATTTTATTGTCTTCCGCGAGCAGTATTTTTACGTTTACGGGTGGCACCATCTGTTATACTGTTAATTGGAGATACTTAAATAAAAGCATTACCACTAAACTTGATGGGAACAAATATAAGGATATTGCGAGAAATTGTCTTTTAATGCTGTAAAATAACCATTAAATAATTCTGAAATTAGAATTACCTAACTACTCAATCAATTATAAATCAAAAGCATAGTATTGCCTAATACATTTATTTCTTTCTGGTATTCCGGGAGGAACCTAAGTAATCTACACGCAGTTTATTAATAAAAGCATTCATATAAGAAACATATATTTCATAATTTTTAACCAGAACATGCTGATACTTGTCAATAAAAAGTCCTAATTCCGTTTCAGTATAAATTCCAGCCAGTTCATCCAGAAACTCCCAACGTTTCTCTTCAAACCAATGTTCATTTTTCAGGATGCGTCTGTCTCCATAATTTTCAAAATAATACGCATATACCCGTTTCGATCCTTTGACGCTCCGATCTTTTTTCAGGCGGGTGAGTGCACCCGAATATGCGCGGAGCAAATACCAGTAGCGGTTGAAATGATCTGAAAATTCGACAAGATATTTCAGGTCTGCCAGAGATTTGTAAAAGCACTCCGTATTTCCTGCGATAATACATGCCTCCAGTTGACGAAGCCTGATTGGGGTATAATGAATGAAGTCGTCGAAAAATTCAGTTGAAAGTTTCGAGGATTTTGGTTCAGTTTCTTCTTTGAAAGTCGACCTGAAATAATCAACAAATGATCTCACTGCCTCCATCGTCCAATTGTTTATGCAGTCGAAATTACATTCATCTATCTTAAAATCCTAGCATACAGACAATCGACTTTCTAAACCGCATAATTGAGCTATCATTTATATAACCTGAATGATCGAAAAATAAGTTTCGATCATTCAAATCAATCAGATTCCGGCATAAATAATCATTCCAATTCCAATAAGGAAAAATAAAAACATGGTGGTCAACATTCCTGATGTGCCTTTTACGCCAACAAATTCTTTCCAGATAAACACACCCCAAAGCGCTGCAACGAGTGTTGCCCCCTGCCCTAGTCCGTAGGAAATGGCAAAACCAGCTTTTCCGGCAGCTATAATACTGAATGTCATGCCAACACACCAAATTAAACCACCCAAAATTCCGGTGAGGTGTTCTTTGATTCCTCCTTTAAAATAATTGGCATACGACACTGGCTTGCCCTCAAACGGGCGCCTCATCAGAATGGTATTGAAAACAAAATTACTAAAAAGGACACCTAGCGAAAAAATGAAAACAGCCGAATAAGGAGTCAGATAGCCCTGCTCGGGTTGTTCGAAACTTGCGGCCATTGAACTGCCTACAAAGCGGTAAAAGAGCGCCATCAAAATGCCACCAACAACCGATAAAACAATGCCTTTGGTTGGCACTTTTTGTGATTGAGCCGCTTTTTTCCTGTAAGCAATTGCATCTATTACGATGGCCACTGTAATCAGCGCGACACCAACAAAGAGCCATATAGCATTACCTTTAGGAGCAGCCATATAATTGATGATAACGCCCAGCACGAGCGCGATTCCAATTCCCACCGGAAAGGCAACCGACATTCCGGCAATGGCGATTGCCGCCGCAACTAAAATGTTCGCTGCATTAAAAATAATGCCACCCAGCAATGCATTGCCAATATTGGAGAGATCTGCCTGCCCCAAATCGGTTATAAAACCGCGGCCAAGTGAGCCAGTACTGCCTAATGTAAAAGAAAAAAGCAACGATGTGAGAACGATGCCTAGAACATAGTCCCAGTAAAACAATTCGAACCGCCAGGACTTTTGAGCAAGTTTTTGGGCGTTTGCCCACGATCCCCAGCAAAGCATGGTGATTACGCAAAGAACCACCGCAACAAAATATGAGCTGACTATATACATTTTGAATATTTTAAAAGATGATCAGGGATTAAAAAGCATCAGGTCGTCGATCACATCAGCGATTTTCTGATACGGATATTTATGAACTAAAAATGAATGATGCGAATCCAAATCTGGATTCCATGTATTCGAACCATCCGGATTACAGACAAAAGTTCCGCCGCCAACCACATAGAAATATTTCTCGGGATCGCGAACGGCGCACAGAACAGCGGTATGATCCCACGAATTGCGGTTCCGTAGCGGCGCTTTATCATAGGTCATCAGGCAATATTGATAAGCCCACTGCGTCGGACTACCCTTTTTCCCTTCATTCGCAAGTTTGTTGCCGGTCATGATTTTCACTCCAATCTCAAACCCACTAAACAAAACAGGTGTTGGCCAATTTTTTATAACATATTCGGACGCTTCAGCGTGCTGATTCACATTAAATTCGTTTCCTTCCGGAAAACCGCCCGCCATTGCCACCCATTTTTTCACCTTTCGGGCTACCAATTCTCGCCCTGTCAGCGGACTAAACTCATCGGCACCCGATTTCAGGAGCGCCGACATGTTTGACAAAAAACCGACAGTAACAATCACCACGCTGTGATCTTCCTGGGAAGCGAGTACTTTCCGATAAACACTTGTTGCTGAAGGATAATCAGCATTGGTTTTCATTTTCGGAAGATATTTGGCAACAATTGAATCGTTCCAGTGATTGGGACACGAGAACGAAGGCGCGCCTTTTTCCGGAACACCGATCGGAATTTCAGGATGGCCAAAATACCGGTTGAAAGCTTCAATGGTTGGCGCAACATACAGGTATCCGTCACTCGCGACAGTCGCAAGTATCCGGCATTCTCCTTTTGCAGCAAGGTTGTGAAGAATGGTGATGGCACCCACATCATCGAAATCAGGCCCCATATCGGTGTCGAAAATAACTTTGACCGGATTAGAGGCAACGCTGGCAAAACCCAGCAAATAAAAACAGCCCAGCAATATTAGTAACTGTTTCATGCTTGTTATCAATTAATTCTGAAAAGAAAATTTGTACGTTTCGTTAAGCTTCTGAGCTGTTTTGAATACAACCGCATTGGTAACATATACGTTCGTTCCTTCGGATTCAGATCGCTTCTCGCCTTTTACAATAACTTTCAGCTCGTGATCGCCTTCGGCAAGATCTGTAATGTGGTACATGTCCATGTTTTCGTGCTGCTGGCCTGAATAAAAGAAATAAAAGTCGATGGTTCGTTTAAGTTGCCCGTCAACAAAAACATCAGCTTTACCGCCGTCTTTAAACCAATTTCCTTTTAAAGAAACACCGGTTCCGAAGAAATTAAATGTCAACTCGTCGCCTGCTTTTCCGCTGAAAAATGCCTGATCGTTTACTTCAGCTTTCCAGCCATCCTGAGGACGGGAATAAACTTTCCAATCGCCCTTTTTAGTCCAGCTTTTCGCGTCAGAAACGCTAATCACTTTATCGAACACGAGATTCGGGAAAGCAACTTCCAGGCTTGGTGCCGATGGTTCCTGAACCTTCAGGATCAAATCAGTATCTGTTGATTCACCGCCGTTTTCGATTACAAATTTTTCGGCATAGGCAAAAGTGTTTGTAACTGCTTTATTGAAAGAATAATCTGTGTGTACAAAATTGGTATCGCCCATTGCCTTCACCGCCTCCTGATATTCCTGCGGCAAACCACTCAAACCTTTAATGACGCCGAGGACTGCCATAGCATTGGATGGATTGCAATCCGAGTCCTGCCCGCAGCGGGTAGATACTTCAAGCGTTTTCACCGGATCACCTTCACCGTATAAAAGCCCCATCACAATAAAAGCCCCATTCAACTTTGCATCGATGTTAAACGCTGTTCCAGCCTCGCAAATCTGCACATGGCCCCATTTGGCGTACAACTCGGCCCAGGCAGCGCGCCAGTCGAGCGGATAATGCTCATGCAGCAAAATTACGTCGCGAACAATTTTGGCGTAATCGCTTTCGGCAGGTATCGAAAGCAAAGCCTTTTCGACGATCTTCGGGATATCATTTTCAAAATATGCTTCGGCATAAAGGGCGGCGACGAACATCCCGCCATAAACACCATCGCCATAGTTCATGATGTGCCCTATTTTGTCGGCAATTTTATTGGCCGTTTGAGGCATTCCGGGACACATAAACCCGATGTAGTCGGCTTCTATCTGAAAATCGATATCGTCGGCATGGAGGTTATATTCGGGACTCCCGGATTGCGGCGGAAAAATACTGTCGAAGTAGTTTTTTCGTGCCTGCACATTGGCATGCCACAACTGGTATCCCGCAATGGCAAATAACTCCTGAAATTTCTTGGCAGGTGCATCAATGCCATATCGATCCATCGCCATCAGGAAAGTTAACTGGACGTAAATGTCATCCTGCCAAAGAGAGCCACGTACATCGGCAGGAACCCAGCGAATTGAATCCTCGTATGTCTTCCCCTGTGCACGAAATTCAGTAGGCGCTCCATATGTCACCCCGATCATCTTTCCGGCCCAACCACCGGCAATCTTATCTTTCAGTACTTCTTTGGAAATCGTTCTCGTTTCTTTTCCAACTTTTGAACTGTTGCACGAAACTACAAACAGACCGCACAAAGCCATAACAGCGATAAAATATTTATTTTTCATATTCAATTGGTTTAGGT
>JAEWME010000363.1 GCA_023393265.1 Bacteroidota bacterium
AGGTCTCCCTTGTTCGCCCTCAATTTATCAAATATGTCCACTTGATTTTGCTTTTAAATTTTGATTTGCAAAAGTAGTTTTTTTTAATAAGTCTGCAAATTTGTTAATTTATACTAAACAGGATTGTATTCTGGAGAATTCATTCTATTTTTCCGCCCTGAAATTTGTTTTAAAAATGTATATTTGCGCCATGTTGATGAAAATGAGAAATTTCGTACCGATCCTTGTTATTATCGCCCTTTTTATGAGTTCTTGCAGCGATTACAATAAGGTTGTAAAAAGCACTGACTACGAGTTTAAATATAAAAAGGCGCTGGAATATTACGAAGACGGGCAATACGTTCGGGCCTCGTCGCTTCTGAAAGACCTTATTAATATAGTACGAGGTACAAGTCGGGCCGATAAGGTTTATTATTATTACGCCAAAAGCCAGTTTGAGATGAAGGATAACCTCATGGCTGGCCACTATTTCAAATCATTGGTGAAAGAATTCCCGAGAAGTGAATATGCAGAGGAGTCGCAGTTCATGATTGGTTATTGTTCTTACCTCGATTCACCAAATCCAAGGCTTGACCAGAAATCAACGCAGGATGCCATCGATGCATTGCAACTTTTCATCAATCTTTATCCGAAATCGACCCGTGTTGAAGAGGCCAACCGACTGATCATTGAATTGCGCGAAAAGCTGGTTTATAAATCATACTTAAGCGCCAAATTGTATTACGATCTGGATTATTACAGAGCAGCAGTTGTTGCTTTGACATCTTCGTTGAAGGATTATCCGGATACAAAGTACCGCGAAGAAATGATGTACATGCTTTTAAAAGCGAAGTATTTGCTTGCAATTTACAGTGTTGAAGAAAAAAAGCAGGAGAGACTGAGCTCAGCATTAGATGAATATTTTACCTTTGTCGATGAATTTCCTGACAGCAAATACCGTAAGGAAGTTGAACGATATCATACGACTGTGGCAAAGTTGCTCAATTACAAAGACGATTCAAATATATAAAATATGGATTTTAAGAAAACAAAAGCAGAATCAACCACTATTCCAAGAGACTTACGTGAACTCGAAAGCCGTACAGGCAACATGTACGAAACTGTTATGATTCTTGCCAAAAGGGCCAACCAGATTTCTTCTGAAATGAAAGAAGAACTGAGCCAGAAATTGCAGGAATTTGCTTCGTATACCGATAATCTGGAAGAAGTTTTCGAAAACAGGGAGCAAATAGAAATCTCTAAATACTACGAACGTCTTCCCAAACCAACTCTGATTGCTTACGAAGAATTTGTAAACAACCAGATTTATCATCGTAATCCTGCCAAGGAAAACCGTAATAAAGACATGTAATTTAAGCCTTTATGAGGCTTTCAGGAAAACATATCGTCCTCGGGGTAACCGGAAGTATAGCTGCCTACAAGGCAGCTTATCTTTTAAGGGGCCTTGTGAAAGAAGGAGCTGAGGTACAGGTAGTGATGACTCCGTCGGCAAAAGAGTTTATTACACCTGTTACCATGTCGGCACTTTCGGGCAGGCCTGTTGCGTCGGATTTCTTTTCGGCAAACGACGGGACCTGGCATTCTCATGTCGATATGGGCCAATGGGCCGACCTGATGCTGATTGCCCCGGCAACGGCGGCTACGCTTGGCAAAATGGCCAATGGTATTTGCGATAACTTACTGGTGACTACTTATATGTCAGCCAAAAGTGGGGTGATGATTGCGCCAGCAATGGACCTTGATATGTTCCGGCATCCGGCAAATCTTGCAAATATTGAAAAACTACGTTCTTTCGGGAATATTATTATTGAGCCGGGAGAAGGTGTTCTGGCAAGTGGACTGCATGGGAAAGGCAGGATGGAAGAACCCGAAAACATTGTTGAAGCAGTTGTTGCATTTTTCGGGCAAAAAAAAAAACTACTGAATAAGCATTTTCTTGTCACAGCAGGACCGACCTACGAAAAAATAGATCCTGTTCGTTTTATTGGTAACTACTCTTCAGGAAAAATGGGATATGCCATTGCCGGAAAACTTGCTGATGCAGGTGCAAAAGTTACATTGGTTTCAGGTCCTGTCAATCTGAAAATTTCTCATCCAAACATTAAGTTGGTTGCTATTTCGTCTGCTGCTGAGATGGAGGAACAATGCAGTTCTGTTTTTCCTGAATCAGATGGGACAGTGATGTGCGCTGCCGTGGCCGATTTTACTCCTGAAAAGTACTCGGGCAGCAAGGTTAAACGGGGAGAGGACGATTTGATTATCAGGTTAAAGCCTACCAAGGACATTGCCGGAAATTTGGGCAGACAAAAATCGGATAGGCAAATATTGGTTGGATTTGCGCTTGAGACCAACGACGAGGTGGCAAATGCGTTATCGAAACTTCAGCGCAAAAATCTCGATTTTATTGTTTTAAATTCGATGAACGACCCCGGCGCAGGCTTTGGCGTTGATACAAATAAGATAACAATTATCGACCGAAACAATAATCAGGAAGAATTTGAGTTAAAGTCAAAAGAAGACGTTGCAGCCGATATTGTCGGAAAAATTGTTTCAATGATGGAAAACAAAGGCCTTCTTTAAGAAAAACGAAGTAAATTCGAATAAAAAATCGCATGAAAAAATTCCCGGTATTTTTTGCAATTCTGATTCTCGGCGTGCAGGCAGTGTTTGCACAGGAATTACGTTGTAATATCAGCATATCGTCGCAAAAAATTCAGGGAGCAAACCGCACCATGTTCGAGACTATGCAATCTGATTTGTATGAGTTTATGAACAACCGGAAATGGACGGATCAAAAGTTCACAATGGATGAGCGGATTGAATGCAGTTTCTTTATTAACCTCGAAGAGCAGATTTCGTCGGACGAGTTTAAAGGTACAATTACCGTTCAGTCGCGGCGTCCGGTTTATAATTCGTCCTACGAGACTACATTGCTGAACATCAAAGACAAAGATTTTCAGGCCAAATATGTCGAGTATCAAACGCTCGAATTCAACGAAAATTCGAACAAGGACAACCTGACAAATATTTTGGCGTTCTATGCCTATATTATCATTGGGATGGACTATGACTCGTTCACTCCGGAAGGTGGAACTGAGTATTACCAGAAGGCACAGGCAATCGTGAATAACTCTCAAAATGTGGTCGAAAAGGGATGGAAAGCGTATGAGAGTGAGCGGAACCGTTATTGGCTTGTCGAAAATCTGCTGAACAAATCATACGCAGGTTTCCGCTCGTGCAACTATCAATATTGCAGGCAGGGCCTCGACTTAATGGCCGATAAGGCGCCGGAAGGCAGGGCAGCCATTGCTGAATCACTCAAGCTGATTCAAAAAGTATTCAGAACCAGGCCGTCTTTATATATTTTGCAGGTTTTCTTTGATGCCCGTTCTGACGAACTCGTCAATATTTTCTCCAATTCGTTTCCCGACGAGAAAAACAGGGTTTTGGCTATACTGAACGAGTGTGATCCCTCGAACGGCAGCAAATACGAAAAAATTTCGAAGGCGGATAGCTCAGGGAATCTATAGAAACAACTATCTTTAGCTGATCGGCTGAAACGGTTCTCTTCAGCCATAATCCGAAGTTGATTAAATTGTAACTTTCTGTGCTGAAGTCGCTATCAATAAGAAATTATGCCTTGATCGATTCGCTGGATATTGATTTCAGCGAAGATTTGAATATCCTGACCGGGGAAACCGGTGCAGGTAAATCCATTTTGCTTGGGGCAATCGGGTTGATCATTGGGCAACGTGCCGACACTTCCGTTTTAAGGGACAAAACTGAAAAGTGCTCTGCGGAAGGCGTTTTCGATATTCGGAATTACCGGATGAAGGATTTCTTCGATGAAAATGATCTTGATTACGAGGATACCACCATTTTGCGACGCGAGATTACGCCACAAGGAAAATCCAGGGCATTTATAAACGATACGCCGGTCAGTGTAAAGACTCTGCACGACCTCGGTCTGCTGTTGATCGACATTCATTCGCAGCACCAGAACCTGGAACTGAACGAAAGAAAGTATCAGTTACATCTGGTCGATTTGGTTGCCGGGAATGGTGAATTATTACACGAATATGGCGCTGCTTTCCGAAATTATCAGGAATTGAAAGAGCAGTTGGCCGAGACTGAAGCGCTGGCAGAACAGTCGAAAAAAGATCTCGACTATTTCGAATTCCAGTTTCGCCAGCTTGAAGAAGCCCGTTTGTCGGAAAATGAACAGGTGGAGCTCGAATCTTTACTCGAAACGCTGACCCATGCCGAAGAAATAAAAACAATTTTCGGGCAGCTTTACCAGGCATTGAGCGAGGAGGATCGGTCTGTTTTAGCTGTTTTGAAAG
>JAEWME010000379.1 GCA_023393265.1 Bacteroidota bacterium
GTGTTACTCAATAAAAGTTTTGTGATGTGGGTAACACTTGCTTTTGTAATTGCGACACCAATTGCTTTTTATGCGATGAATAAATGGCTCGAAAACTTTGCCTATCAAACGACGCTTAGCTGGTGGATTTTTGCCTTAGCCGGTATACTGGCGCTGGGAATTGCCTTGCTCACAGTTTCTTTTCAGTCGTGGAAAGCCGCTACCCGAAATCCGGTGGAGGCGTTGAGGTATGAGTAGACGGAGTTCAGCTTTTCGTCGTTTTTACGGCTAATCTTAAATACTTAAGATGTTGTAATTTTTAATTGCTGAAGTACTTGAGCTTTGCGTTGCCTTGATATTGGAACACATACGCCGTCGGTCATTTTTAAGTAGCCTCCGTCTTGTTTCTCAAATGAGCGGATGTAGCGATGACTGATGAGGTGAGATTGATGTGTTCTAAGGAAGCCTTTATCAGACAGTAATTCTTCGAATTCTTTTAGGGTTTTCGAAACCAGTATGGATATACCATTTTGTAGGAAAACAGTGGTGTAGTTGTTTTCTCCCAGACAGCGAACAATATCCGAAATCTGAACGAAAAGGATTCTTTCAGATGTTGTGAGAGCTATTTTCGGATCCGCATGCTCATGTTTGCGATTAGATAAAAGGGTAGCCATCGCCATGTTCGGATTTTCTGACTGAATCTTACTTATAGCCCGTCGCACAGCAGCTTGAAGTTCCAGGATGTCGACAGGTTTTAGAAGATAATCGACGGCACAAAAGCGAATGGCACGGATTGCGTATTGGTCGAAAGCTGTTACAAATATGACTTCGAACGTGATAGGTTTTATTCTTTCCAGGAGGTCAAAACCGCTCCCGCCTTGCATTTGAATGTCGAGAAAGACTAATTGAGGTTTTAGCGCTGAAATTTTTTCGATCCCCTCCGTGGCATTATTGGCCATACCAATAATTACTATTTCCGGGCAATAGTGTGAAAGGAGTTCTTTCAGATTTTCACAGTTATTCTTTTCGTCGTCAACAATAATCGCGGTAATTTTGGTGTCCATCACTATTTCTCAGTTTCGAATGTTATCACTACTTCAGTACCCGTTAAATTTATATTTTGTTCGTTTCTGTTGACCACCTTGAAGACGATTTCGTGGTTGTATTTTTCCATCATTAGGGCTGCCCGCCTTTGGGTAATATACATGCCTTTCCCATTTGAACCAGTTTCTTTGGCACGGGTGGGTGAGAAGCCCAATCCATTATCTGCAATCCTTATTTGGATATGTTTTTCTGCATGTTGTTTCACTGTGATATCAATTGTTCCATTCTCTTCCATCCCTGCAATTCCATGTATCACTGCATTCTCCACAAAAGGTTGTAGCAACATTACCGGAATTTCAGTATTAAAAAGATCTATTCCATCTTCAACTTCAATGTTGTAATGAAACCTATGGCGTAAGGCCTCAAGATCAAGGTAACTTCCAACATTTTCAAGTTCTTCTTTTAATGAAATCCTTTCTGTATCAGACTGTAATAATACTTTTCTCATGAGTTGTGCAAACTTTGATAAAAAAAGGTTAGCTTTTTCTTTTTCGTTATGGTTTACCAGAAACTGAATGGAAGTCATTGCATTAAACAAGAAATGTGGATTGAGTTGAGACCTTACTGCACTTAATTTAAGTTCGAGCTGTTCGTGTCGATTAGCTTCTTTTTTCCTGATGGATCTCGTGATAAGCCAACCAACAATCATTGTTAAGATGATTATAACTGAAAAGAGAGAAAGCACCCAGTAAAGGGTGCTTTTTGAAACTGAAGCTTCGGCGTAGTTATAATTATCGTTATTGATCATCTCAATGATCATGTTTACAATCTCATCAGTAGGGGAAAAGGCTCCGCCGAATACAATAACACCTTTGGGATTGACAAGGTAAAAAGAAGTCGAATACCCGGAACGATACTTTTTGAGATCTTCGCTTTGCCAGTCAGCGTTTTTGATCAACACTCCCAGGGGATGATGTTGGCTGACGTAGGCAGAAGTGAGAGAATCGTTGCTGTTGGTGAACACAGTTACCAGTTCGAACTTATTTTTGGGGAGTCCTTTCTTCAATCTTTGATAGGCTTCTAGTTCTCGTTTGTCGTCGTCGCTGGCGAGATCGATAAATAGCAACTGAAAATATTTCCCTTTTAACCGGTCGAGTGATATTTTATCCCCGTTTATGTCATTTACAATGAACGAAGGGGCTTTGGCCCCATTGCTCAGGTCAACCCGGCTTTCAAGCTTTTTCTTTAAATACGGGTAAAATCCAGTTTCGGAATAAGTCTTTTCGTAGTCGTAAAACAAAGATTTACCTAATTCAATATTATTGTCTTTTAAGGCGATGAAAACACACTGAGAAAGCGCATGGTACATATTTTTATCCTTAAAAATGATCCTGGCCAAATTATATTTATCCGATTCATAAATCATCCGGTTTTCTTTCTCATTTTTCATGATGAGTATTTTCCTGTATAAGTAATCGTCTATGAATCTCATCATGTCAGTTGAACTAAATGATTGATAGTCATTCCATTTTATATCCGAAAAAAGGATGTTGAATGACGTTTCATTAACTTTTGAATTGTTTTTGTAGTAGTAATACGACATTAGCCTGGACATTGCCAGGTAATAGATATCGCACCGGATTTGGTTGTAGGCCCATGGAGATAGCCGGTCTTTAACCTGTTCAATTTTTTGCTGTTCATTGTTTATCCATTTCTCAGCCTCAATTTTTGCAAGATTTTCGGTTAACGAAGTCTCAACGTTTAACGCGTTTCTTCGCATAGCTGAGCATAAATTAATTTTTAAGGCCCCTCTTCCGGAGTACTCAACTCCTGTAGAAGAAATTTCCAGGTGAATGCTATCTCCGGGCTCAAGCAATAAATTGTCATAGCTGCCATACATGTTCCCAATTGTAAGACTGGTTACAACCGGACAGTTTAGCGGCGCCCTTATTTCAAGGTCTTGTCCTGGCTCAATTTCCTTTTTTATTTCAAAATCGCTACTTGCAATGAAGTAGGCTTGCGTAAAGCATTTCAGTGTTTGTTTCGCGAGGCTCTTATCGAGTGCGGCGGTTATTAAAACGGTCGAATCATTCTCCTGACTGTATTTTCTTATTTGTATGAGTTCACGGTCTGGTTGATAGATTTTGTATGAAAGGTTATGAGCTTGGGTGGGAAAATTCTTTGAAATGTCTGCTTCAATAACAGTTCCAAAATGGGTGTCTGCGGTATACCTGCTATTCCCGTTGCTCCGGAAATATACACTCTGTTGTCGCAAAGTGTCTTCCGGCAATGTTTCGTAGGTGTAGGCAAATTTACTGGTAGTTCCATTGTCATGGATGCTGTTAATTGTAATGTTGGTTAGCTGATCCGGATTTCTCAGCGTTGTTTTTTTGCCTTCTTTGATCAAATTCCAGTTGATAAAGAACTGTTGAAATAAATCAGTTGTTGTCCTTTCAAGTTGTTTCAGATTTTTGATTAATAAAGCGGCTTCCAGTAGTTTATCCTGATATTTTTCCTTTATTAGTCTTCTGATTGTGGTATCGGGAAATGACACCGACAGAACAGTCCCTTTTTCTGTAAGCTGAAAAGGTACTGCCGGGTATTTCTCCAAACGCATGTACGACATCGAATTTAACTCTTCGGGGAAGCGTGTGTCGCGATAGACATTGGGAGTCGTATCGATTGTTCGCTTTATCCTGCCGATTAGGGTGTAGACTGTGTCTTTTTTTTCAACTACGCTGAAGCTAATCCATGAGCAGGATTTTGTAGTGTCCTTCTCTGATAAAATGGTTGCATTTATTTGATAATTAAGACGGTCGCCAACTTTTAGGGCAATTTTTCTCTGTGAAAGGTCGGTAACGCCTAACACGTTTTGCGGAAAGATAATTATGTAGAAAAGGAGAAAAGATAGTTGGACCAACCAGGTTTTAAGATAACTGAATCCTGCCTGAGATTTTTCGGGATTGATTTTGAGTTCCATAACAAACAATTTTAGTTAATTTTTATGATTATCGGTTATGAAACTCTTAATTTTCCGTCGGTTATTGTGTGCTAAATGAGTATTCTGTTGTTTTGCATTAGTAATTGGATTCGGTTGTTGAGAAAGTATTTTGAGAGCGTATGGCCATTGGTTACATCGTTTTCATCACCTCTGCAAAAATTCTGTACGATTCGAGGCGTTTTTGATGGTCGAAAATGTGCGAGCTCGCGATTATTTCGTCAGCTCCGGTTATTTCGAGCATCTCAGCCAGTTTTTCTTTCAGCGAATTTCTGCCGGAAATAACCGAAAAAGCCAGCATCTGATCGATGCGGTCTTTAAAAATTCCCCATTGTCCGTAGCCCAAATGGCGTGTTGGGGGTTGCATCAGTTCGCGTTTGCCGGTAACAATACCCAGCATACTTCGGATGATGGTTGACGAAAGAAATTCGGCTTCATCGTCGGTCTCGGCCACCACCACCTGGCTCCCAACCATCACATACGGCTTGCTTAAATGAACCGATGGTTTAAAGTTGTTGCGGTAAATGTCGAGTGCCGGCAGCAGTAGTTGTGGCGCAAAATGACTTGCAAAAGCATAAGGCAGCCCAAATTCGGCAGCCAAATAGGCACTGTCGGTGCTCGATCCCAAGATCCAGATGGGAACATCGGCTCCTTCCGAAAGTACTGACCTGACTTTGGCATTGCTGTTTTCCGCAGAGAAATATCGCTGAATTTTCCGCACTTCATTCGGAAAGTCCATTGCTGCCTGCATCCGTTCGGTCCGAATGGCTTGTGCGGTTTCCGGGTCAGTTCCCGGCGCGCGTCCAAGTCCAAGGTCGATGCGCCCTGGAAAAAGTGCTGCCAGCGTTCCAAATTGCTCGGCAACAATCAGGGGCGAATGGTTGGGCAGCATAATTCCTCCTGAACCAATCCTGATGGAAGTTGTTCCCTGCGCCAGAAAACCGATAATAACGGAAGTGGCAACACTGGCCACGCTAATCATGTTGTGGTGTTCGGCTACCCAAAACCGGGTGTAGCCATATTGTTCGGTGTGTCGGGCAAGGTCGAGGCTGTTTTGCAGCGCGTCAGCCGGAGTTGAACCTTCGGCCACCGGTGCCAGATCGAGCACCGAGAAGGCAATTTGTTTCCTGTTTGTCATCCTATTTTCTCCTTTGGCACATAACAACAAACCAGCTTCGGTTTTGATCAGCCTGTTTTGATACGGTCATTCAGGAAACGAAAAAAAGGACACCATCCGGAGTCCCTTCTCTGTATAATCAGATATTTTGTTATTTGCTCTCTTTCACCGTTTTGGTAAAATCGCCCTGAATTTTCATCAGGTTGATTGAATAGATCAGGATGTTGCGAACTTCGCTGAGGATATTCAGCAACAACATGCTGTTTTTGGTCCCAACATCGTTCTTTTTAATCGCTTTGATGAGGTTTTTGCGCGCTTCTCGCACCATTCCGATGATTCTGGCCTGCTCTGCATTCAGTTCTTCCAGCTTTTCTTCGCTGTTCGAATCGAGGATAGCGATCATCTTTTTAGTAAATACCGAGAACTCTTCGGCAATTTGCGTCAGTTCTGCTGCCTGCGATCCCAGGATCGGTTTATGGTTATTGTCAACATGCCTGAATACCGGCTCCGAAAGATAGTTGATGCAATGTGCGAGTTCTTTCAGGTAATCGAGTGTAAGCACATAATAGTGGCTTGCTTCAATGGAGTCGGGTGGCAGCGAGTTAATGGTTTTGTGTATTTTGCTTTTCCGGTTGGTAAGTTTCTCTTCCAGTTCTACCGTTTGATGCACCAGCTTTTTCAGGTCTTTGCGGTCTTCTTTCACCAGGGCTTTCACTGTTTCGCTGAAAATAGTGCTTACATTGACGATCGTTTTCGCGATGCCTTTGTTGTTGGCTTCGAACATCAGTTGAACAGAAGGGATGTCTTCAACTTCTTCCGCTTTGGCCTGAAAGTTTTCCTCACGTTTTTTATGTGTAATATGAGTGCGGTAGAAGGCAATGATTGCAAAAGCCAGAATGGTTACAACTCCGAAAATCTGTGCCCAGCCCATAAACACTGAAAGGAAGAATGCAACAGAGAAAGCAGCAAGCCCGGTGATAAACCAGCCTCCAACAACGGTGAACACACCGGTGATCCGGTAAACAGCGCTGTCGCGGCCCCATGCGCCATCTACCAGCGAGGTACTCATGGCCACCATGAAAGTTACATAGGTCGTTGACAATGGCAATTTGTATGAAGTTCCAATGGCGATCAGGATTGCGGCAACCATCATGTTAACTGCTGCCCGAACCAGGTCGAACATGGGAGGGTTCGCCTCTTTGCGGTTGCGATCTTCCAGTGCACCGGTGTCGAAGCGGCTATTGATTTTGGCAATTACAGGCTGAGGGATCACTTTGCCGATAAGATTGCTTGTATTGACCACCCTGCGGACCAGCACACGCGAGAAAGCCGATGAACCAAATCGTTCGGTTCCTTCTTCCTGGCGTGCAAGGCTCAGCGACGTTTCGATAACGGTTTTAGCTTTTTTAGAAAACCAAAGTACAAAGAGCATGATGATCCCAGCGCCTACTAAGAAAAATGCCGGGGTTTTAATATCACCCAGTAATTGCCCCATTAGCAGGTCGTTTCCTCCGTTGGCGGCGTACATTTTGAACGACTCAAGTCCGGCAAGCGGAACCCCTACAAAGTTTACGAGGTCGTTTCCGGCAAAAGCCATGGCCAGCGCAAAGGTTCCGGTTAGAACCACCACTTTCAGCGGATTGACTTTGAAAAGCCAGTTCAGAGCCTGAAGTAAAATTGCCCAGAAAACAAAACTTCCTATAATAATCCAGATGGTGTTTTCCTTAATTGCCTCATACATTTCTTTAGTCATAAACGAGGCGTCTTTCACTCCTTTAATCAGGATAAAATAGGTGATGGCCGAAATGCCGATACCGCCCCAAAGTGCGCCATAATATTTGATCGTTTTTTCGGTGTTAAAGCTGAAAATGACGCGACTGATCCATTGAATGACAACACCGAAAACGAAAGAAAATACGACCGAAAGTAAAATACTCGAAATAATGGCCAGCGCTTTGGACGAGTTGATGAAATCGCCAATCTGTGCGACCTTCTCGATCCCGTCTACAACGATGGTGGCTCCGTCTCCAACCTTTAAAAAGGCCATCCCGAAGGCAGCCCCCAACAAGCCAAAAACCAGTGAAACAGTGGTCGATGTTGGCAAACCGAATGTGTTGAAAAAGTCGAGCAGCAGCACGTCGGTGAACATGACTGCCATAAAAATGATGATGATTTCGGTGAACAGAAAATACTGCGGAAAAAACAGTCCCTTTCTTGCTACTTCCATCATCCCGTTTGCAAAAAGCGCTCCGGTGATAATTCCGACGCTGGCAACCAGCATGATAACCCTGCGTGTTGCAACCTTCGATCCGATGGCCGAGTTCAAAAAGTTCACGGCATCGTTGGCAACTCCCACTGTTAAGTCGGAAATTGCTAATGCGAAAAGTACGATCAAAAAGAAAATGTAAATACTCATTGGGAAGTTGTTTGTTTATTTTTTTGTCCGAGCTACTGGATATTTCATTTGTTTTGAATAAAATATTACATTTTTATTACAAAGCTCATATTCTCAGCTACTTTGTGTATTTTGACTTATAAATCAGACAAATAACTCTTTCTTTGCTTGTTTTTTGGCGGCGTAAAAATATAGAAATTAATTCTTAGCCAATAGATTATTGTATAATAAAAGTACAAGGATTGCAGTTTTGTTACAAATTTAATTGTTTTGTAATATATATTGTTAATCAATAGCATTCCCTTTTGTTGTTTGAAAATTGCCTGAGAAATCAGAAGTTGATGTGATCGGGATCGGGTCCCATTCGTTCATTGCGGTCGATCTGGTCGATTTTAGCCATGTCTTCAGGACTAATCTCGAAGTCGAAAATCTTGGAATTGTGGATAATCCGTTCAGGAGTAACCGATTTGGGAATGGTCACGATGCCTTTTTGAATCTCCCAGCGGAGTGCCAGTTGTACCGGCGATTTCTGGTATTTGAACGAAAGTGCCTGAAGTACCGGAATGTCGTTTACTTTTCCTTCCATAATGGGGCGCCAGGCTTCGGGGCGAATGCCATGATCGAAACAAAACTTCAGTAATTTGGGCTGGGTCAGGCGGGGATGAAACTCATACTGGTTTACCATTGGCTTGATGCGGGCGTGTGCCATCAATTCTTCCAGATGATGAACCATAAAGTTACTCACTCCAATGGCCCTGATTTTTCGGCTTTCGTAAAGCTCTTCCATGGCCTGCCAGGTTTCGGTCGATAATTTTCCTTTTGGCCAGTGAATCAGGTATAAATCGACGTAATCAGTCTGTAGTTTATTTATGCTTTGCTCGAATGCTTTGAAGGTGGAATGATAGCCCTGGTCGCTGTTCCAGACTTTGGTGGTGATGAAAATTTCGTTTCGCGGAATGCCACTCTTTTTGATGCCGCGGGCGACGCCTGTTTCGTTGTGATAAATAGCCGCTGTATCTATCGCCCGGTAGCCATTTTCGAGTGCGCACTTCACCGCATCCTCAACTTCTTCACCTTCTTTCGACCTGAAAACGCCCAGCCCGAAAACCGGCATTTCAACACCATTTGACAGTTTTACCTTCGAAGTTTCAATCGTTCCCATCAATCAATATTTAGTTGGTTCCCGAAAGTTATAGAAACAAATCCTGAAACTGACATGTTCAGGAGTGGTTACCGCAAACTTTTCGAAAACTTTACAGTCGCCCGAAAATGCTTTTGACAGTCCGATGGAATTTATGGACCGACTGCACCGGCTGCGCATACATCATGATACATTTTTTTGAAATGATCGGGAGACTCAGTTGATCAGCTACTTCCTGTACTTCGCCCGACCATGCTCCCTGCTGCAGCCAGATGTTTTTGAGGCCAATCAGGGCGGCTTCTTCTAAAACCGGCGGAACATTTTGGGGAGGAATCGAGATCCAGACGCTGTCGACCTTTCCACTGAGGCTTTTCAGGCTCGGATGGCAGGGCATTCCGTCGATTTCCGATGCTTCAGGGTGCACCGGATAAATCTCGTAGCCTTTTGATTTTAGCTCTTTGGCTGCTATGTTGCCGAATTTTTTTCCTGAACGCGACATGCCTACTACGGCAATTCTTTTTGACTGGATGAAATCGTCGATTAGCGGGTTCATAGAAGTTGATTTTGAGATTTAGTGAAAGTTACGGTTTTTTAGAAAATCGAAAAGCAGTTTAAGTCAGAAAAAAATGATGGCTATCGGGAGTCATTTACTGTTTCACTACATCATAATCTGTAATTGGTAAATAATATAATTCGAGATATGCCGAGAAAAGGATAGCGATGGTAAAGAAATAACGAACTGATTAATTATTATAAAGTTGTTTACCCGATAAATACAATGCTTGATATTGCTTTCAGCCAAATTAAATTCCGATTTCGGGCATAATGAATAAAAAAACTAATTTCGTAAAAGTCCAATCTTTGTTTTGCCTGTTATTCCGACTTTGTAATTGCTAATCTAGTCAGGATATTAAAGAAATAACTGATAAGGCCAGGTTTGGTTGACGACTAAAAAATAAATGCCCTTCAGAATGAAATTGCTGATTGTTGAGGATAACCTGAAATTACTTGAAGCCATCACCGAAACTTTGGCAGGCGAAAAATTTCTGTGTGAAACATCGGCGAATTATCCCGATGCCCACGAGAAAATAGTCATGTACGGCTATGACATTCTTGTTGTTGATATTAATCTTCCAGACGGTTCGGGGCTCAGCCTGATCAGCGAGATTAAGACTCAAAATCCGGCTACCGGGATCATTGTCATTTCTGCGCGAAACTCGCTCGATAACAAGCTGGAAGGATTCGATTTGGGGGCCGACGACTACCTGACCAAGCCGTTCGATATGGCAGAGTTGGTTGCCCGCATCAAATCCATCATCCGACGCCGGAACTTTGGCGGAACGAGTATCGTCAGCTTCGGCGATATTTCCATTGATACAACCCGGCGGGAAGTCACGGCCAATAGCCAGAAAATCGACCTGACCAAAAGTGAATACGACATTTTGCTTTTCTTCTTCTCCAATCCCGGAAGGGTTTTAACGAGAGAAAGCATTGCCGAACACATCTGGGGTGATAACATGGATTTGGCCGATTCGTTCGATTTCATCTATTCGCATATTAAAAACCTGCGAAAAAAAGTGACTTCCGCCGGATGCGAAGATCCCATCAAGGCCGTTTACGGAATTGGTTATAAATTTGAGTCTTACTAAAAGCCAGTCTGATGAAACTGATCAAACGTACATACATTTACACGGCAAAATGGATGCTCCCCGTTGTTATTATTGGAAGTGTTTTTTGTTTTTACATGATCCAATACATTTCTTACGAAGAAACCGACGAATTCCTGACCTACGAAATGCAGCGGCTGATCACTTACCATGAAGAACACAACGATTTGCCCGAATTTCACCAGGTTGCCAATATTCTTCCCAATGTACTGTTTGAGAAACCCGTGTTTAAGGATACCCTGATGCTGGAGTCCGGCGACAACGAAATGGTACCTTACCGCGAACTGTATTTCACCATCAGGCACAACGGAAGCGACCAAACCATTGTACTCAGGCATTTGCTGCTTGGACGCGACGATGTGGCCGAAGGAACAGTGCTGATAATACTGGGATTAATGTTGTTGATAGCAGTTTCTCTATTTATCATGATCAACACAATGGCTGGCAAAATCTGGAACCCGTTTTACCAAACGCTCGACAAACTGGTCCGCTTTAAAATTAGCGGGCCATTGCCCGAATTTCCGGTGACAACAATCGACGAATTTCAGTCGTTAAATGCCACACTTGATGCTCTGCTAAAGAAAATAGCCGACGATTACAGGCACAACAAGGAATTTGGAGAGAACGCTTCGCACGAGTTACAAACGCACCTGTCCGTTATCCGTGCAAACACAGAAAAACTGCTTAATAATCCTGATGCTGGTCGCGAAATGGAGGAACTGCAAAAGATATACGTGGCATCCACTAAACTCTCGCAGGTGCAAAAATCACTTTTGCTGCTTAGCAAAATCAACAACCGGGAATACAGCAATCCAATTAAAGTCGATTTCAGGAATATAATTGAACAGGCGCTCGATATTTTTTCTGAAGCAATTACCATCCGCGAAATTAATGTGGATAAAGAGCTTCATCCATGCACCCTGACAATGGATACCGGGCTTGCCGAAATACTGGTCAACAACCTGGTGAAAAACGCGGTGAAGCACAATGTTCAAAACGGGACTATCCGTATCATTCTTTCGCCTGCTGAATTGACTATTGAAAACAGCGGGTTGCCTTTTAACGGGAATGCCGAAACAATGCTCGAACGCTTTGCCAAAGGGCGAAATGGAAACATCGGCATCGGTTTGGCTATAGTAAAACAGATTTGCGAACTTTATAATTTTCGCATTAATTATACGGTCTCGGAGCAGACCAGGCATAAAATCATCATTTCTTTCGGGCAAAAGTAAAACTCCAAAATCTCTCCAAAATTGCCATTTACATTTGCTTCTGTAAACAATTAAAAACAGAAGTTATGAAACAGTTAACCCAAATGTTAATGGCAGGTTTATTCCTGATGATTGGCTCAGATGTGCTCGCGCAGTATAAAGGACCGGGAGCGGCCAGTAAATTTTTCACAGTAAAAGAAGTTACCCAGCAGGCATCGAAACTCGACCGGCACGATACGCCCGTAAAGCTTCAGGGTTTCATTATTCAGCAAGTGAACGGCGAAACATACTGGTTCCAGGATGCTACCGGAAAAATCAAGGTAGAAATCGAAAAAAAGCATCTTCCGGCGACATCGTTCGACGAAAAAACTGAAGTGATCATTACCGGCGAAGTCGACCACGATTTGCTGGAAGGAACTGAAATTGAGGTGGAACTCATCGAACTCAAAAAATACTGATTCGATGAAACTTACAATCTTAATTCTAATGCTCTTTACGGCAGTAAATGTTACTGCCCAAACTGAGCACAAACGCTACATTGCGAAGGCAAAGGAGATGTGCCCGCAAGCCGACATCACCGAAATTGAGATGAAAAGCGGCTATGTGGAAATCGAGTATTTGTGCGACGAACAGTTGGTTGAAATCGGCCTTGGATTGAACGCTGAATGGCTTTATACCGAAACAAAAACGGAGATTCAGCCCGATGTATGGGCCAAAATCAGTAAAAAGCTTGAAAAGAAGTATGCTGATTGGTCGGTTGATGAATTTGCTTTGGTTGAAATGCCTGATACTTCATTTTACAAGGTTGAGCTCATTCAGGATGGCGTGGAAGAGAACGCCTACTTTGCCCTCGATGGTAAATATTACCACAAAAAATACCTGGTTACAGATGAAAAGTGGACGAGCGCTTATTTGTCGCAATCGGCAAGCTATAAAAACGCGCCGTACAATTTTCTGAAACCGGATAAGGTTTACGACATGCCCGACTTGCTTAAAGAAATTTCGGGTATCGCCTACGCCGATGAGAATACCTTGTATTGTGTTCAGGATGAATTGGGTATCGTTTTTAAGTATGATACAGGCAGAGAGCACCTTTCCGGGATGTTCCGGTTCACTGATTTAGGCGATTTTGAAGATTTGGCCATCGTGAAAGACGAGGTTTTTGTACTCAGAAGTGATGGAACCTTATTCTGTTTCAATCATCGAAATTTCGATGGAAAAATCAGTCAGGTTGTTGTTCCTGTGAATTGCCTGAATGTGGAAGGGCTGGAATATAATCCGTCTGACAATCAATTGTATTTGGCATGCAAAGATCAGGTGATCAATGACCTGAGCCAAAGTCGGGTAATTTTTAGTACCACTCCTGAGAATCTATCGGAGCCTGAAATTGCATTGACTATTCTTCCGGATGAAATAAACCGGGTACTTGCACTCCAGTATCCTGAAGCTCCCGTTTCACGTTTACAGGTATATCCTTCAGCCATCGCCATTCACCCGAAAACGAGCGAAAAGTATGTTCTGTCGGCGGCAAGCCGGTTGATAGCCATATATAAAAACGAGAAACTTATAAACGTTTTTCCACTTCCATCCGAGCTTTATTATAAGCCTGAAGGTCTTGCCTTTACTCCCAATGGCGATTTATACTTGTCGAGTGAAGGGATAAAAAACGGATATATCGATGGACAGATTTACTTTTTCGCGAGAAAATAAACAGAATCAGAGTTGGGAGGAATCCGAAAATCCCTGAAACAGAGTAGGAAGAGAAAGGAAAAATTAAACAGAGGTGAAAACGAAATTATTTGCATTAGCCATTTTCTCAGCTTTTTTGCTTATCGGTTGCGAAAAAGAGGAAGAATCACTAATTAATGTCAGCCAGATTCCTTCTGACATTCAAATATTTGTGAGTACTTATTTTTCGGAACAGACCATTGTTCGTGCGATTAAGGAAACAGAAGGATCGGCACAAACAATTGATCTTTACCTCGACAACCTCACCAAACTTGAATTTAACAGGACTAATCAAATTGTTGATATTGAAGGACAAGCGAAGATTCCTGATTCGCTTATTCAGGAAAACATCCTGATTTATGTTGGACTAACTTACCCTGATTACTATATTACAGGTTGGGAATTGGAAGACAGCCATCAACAAATTCAGCTAAACAACGGAATCGAAATAGAATTCAATCTAAATGGCAATTTTTTGAGAATTGATTGATCATTAGTTTTTTTGAAATATAGTTGGGTAAAAAGTCATTTAGCTTTTCGACTTTTTACTCAACTTCTAATTTAATGAGAGAAGAAAAGTGTTTGTTTTAAAAAGATACTGGCTTTCTCAAAGTATTATTGCTCGATTGATTATCTATTCGGTTGAAACTTAGGTGGGATTATTCATGATTTTTGAGGTAAACTCGCCAGTCTTTCCTGTATCTCTCTTAATACTTTCCCGGAAGCCAGAAAAATGGCCGGTTTTCCTGAAAGCGGATTATTTTGAGTAACCACCACGGTTTGGTAAACTTCTTCGATATTTTGAAAAGTAAGTACTTCTTCGGGAACGCCCTGTGTGTGAACTTTTCCTTTGTTGATGAGCACCAACTGGTCGCAATATTCCGAAGCCAGATTCAGGTCGTGAATAACCATCAGGACAGAAAGTCCCATTTCCTGGTTGAGTTGCTGCAGCACATTCAGGATATGGACCTGGTGCGTGATGTCGAGGTGCGAAGTTGGCTCGTCGAGCAGCAGGATGTCGGGTTGCTGTGTCAGTGCACGGGCAATGGCAGCTAACTGCTGTTCGCCACCGCTTAGTTCCGACATCAGTTGGTCTTTAAAGCGCCACGTGTCGGTTAGTTCCATAAATTTTTTGGCAATCCTGAAATCATCGTCAGTCTCAAAAAAGCTGAAGCGGCTGTGATAGGGAATTCGTCCCATCAGTACAAAATCCTCCACACTGATGTCGCCCGACTCGATAAACTGGCTGACAATGGCAATGTGCCGTGCCCGTTGTTTCAGCGAAAACGATTTTAGGTTACGGCCATTCAGCAGAATTTGTCCCGAACGGGCTTGCAGTATTCCGGTTACAGCCCTGAAAAGCGTGGTTTTTCCGGAGCCATTCGGCCCAATAATTCCGGAGAAAGAACCTTTTGATATTTCGACGTTGACATTTTCCAACTGGAATTTCGGATAGCCGCAGGTGAGGTTTTGTATCGTCAGAATTGGCTTTTCCATCATCGGTCGGATTTAGTGGTTCGGAGCGACGAACGGCTCATCATCAGCAGGAAGGCAATGCCACCCACAATGCCGGTGATAACTCCAATCGGTAATTCGTTGGGCGATATGATGGTGCGGGCTATCACGTCGGAAAGCACCAGGAAAATAGAGCCGGAAAGGAAAGAACTGATCAGCAGGATGCGGTAATCGGAACCCAGCAGCAGGCGCATCAGGTGCGGGATAATCAGGCCGACGAATCCAATAACGCCCGCCACGGATACACACACACCGGCAAGCAGCGAGGCCATCAGGAAAAGCAGTTTGATGGTTGTATCGGTGTCTATTCCCAGGTGTTTGGCTTTTTCTTCGCCGAGCCTCAGCGCATTGAGCGGCTGCACAAAAAGATACGAGGCTGCCAGCGAGATGAGTGCCAGCACAAGCGTGGTGTATATAAGCGACATGTCGGGTTCGTCGAGCGAGCCCATGATCCAGAAAACGATGCCGTGCAGGTTTTCGGAACTGGTGGTGGCCATCAGCAGCATCATCGACGATGATGCGATGAAACTGATCATCACCCCGGTAAGCAACATACTTTGAATGTTGATCCGCCCTTTTTGCGAGC
Source organism: Bacteroidota bacterium (assembly GCA_023393265.1). Taxonomy (GTDB): domain Bacteria; phylum Bacteroidota; class Bacteroidia; order Bacteroidales; family Prolixibacteraceae; genus Aquipluma. The sequence continues at coordinate 15,382 of JAEWME010000379.1, forward strand.
TGATCGAATAAACCAGGAAAATCATCAGGAAAGCGCCTGCGAAACCACTGGCTGGCAAAACAAACGAACCAATGAGATGATGAAGGCCGAACACAATGGCAAAAGCCACGCCCAGCGATGCGCCACCCGAAATACCCAACGTGTAAGGTTCAACCAGCGGATTGCGGTAAACGCCCTGCAGCAAAATTCCAGAAAGGCTAAGTGCGCCACCAACAGCAATTCCAAGTAATACGCGCGGAAAACGAATCTGGCTGATAATGGTGTATTCCATGCTCCCGTCTCCTTTTTTCAGGATGCTGAAAACATCTGAAAAACCGAGGTTCATCTCGCCAACCGAGAGCGACAGCACAACCGCAATCGCCAGCATCACCAGCAGCGCGGCCAGATAGAGTGCCCATCGCAAATATTTTTGTTGCATTTCTGCCATTGAATCGTCTTTTTCGGTGTAAAGCCAGCCAAAATTAGTCATTCGAAGCCTTTTGCCGTCATTTTCCGGATAAAACTGAACGGAATTTGCCTCAATCGGTCTTTTTCTGTCGTCGGCCTTAGTATTCAATTCCCTGCCGGCTGGTGATTAGCCGGTCGTAAGGATGTTTCATTTTCTGGATATAACTCACGTAGTCAGCCCTTTCTATCAGCCGTTCTGTGGCGCCGCGGCCTGTTAATATCAGTTCCAGATGCGATGGTTTTTGCTCAATAAAATCGAGCAATTCTTCTTCCTGAATAACCGAATCGCGCACCGAAATCAAAATTTCGTCCATCACCAGCAGGTCCGGATCTTCCTGTCTGATGAATTCAGACAATTCGGCCAGGCCCGAAAGCACATCGGCACGCGAACTTTCAGGCGTCACTGCCGGATTGAACGACCAATGTCCTTTGGTGTAGCCCAGAATGGTGGCGCCGAGCTTTTCGAGGCTTTGTATTTCGTTATAGCCGTACAGTTCTGGTCTTTTGTTAAAATGGGCATAGCAAACTTTCATCCCATGCCCAAGTGCGCGAACGGCAAGCCCCACGGAGGCTGTAGTTTTCCCTTTTCCTTCGCCGGTATAGATATGAACCAAGCCTTTTTTTAGTCTCATTTTTCCTGATTTTTAGTTTTCATTCGGTTATGTGTTTCGCATTGGAGTTAACCCGCATCTCGTAACCCGTAACTGTTTTATCTATTGGTGTTCCAATATGCTATAAATATATTCCATATCGCAAGTGTTCCTCACTTGGAGGGCCAGTTTATCGTACTGCTCATTTTTGTATGCTGCATAATCAAAATCCTGAAATTTGTCCTTCATTCCAAGATTTTCCAGAATGGATCGGATGACAGGCGCATTGTCGAAAATGCCATGAAGGTAAGTTCCCCAGGTTCGTTCGTCGAGCCAGCAGCCATCCGGCGAACCATCGGCCAGTGTGGCCAGCGGAGAACCACCGTTTCGTACGGTTTCGCCCGTGTGAATTTCGTAACCTTTGCACATTTCTTTTTCGCTCCGGAAAGCAAATGCGCTTTGCACGGTTCGCTTCTCGGCTGTCAATGTTGTTATAACCGGGAGAAGTCCAAGTCCGGGCATAAACGAAACCGGGCCTTCAACCTGGTGCGGATCGTGAATTTCGAGGCCCATCATCTGGTAGCCGCCGCAAATTCCATATACCGCATGGCCCTTTTGGTGGCTGTTCAGGATTGCTTTTGCCAGACCGGTTTTTCTCAGGTTCTCCAAATCTGCAATCGTATTTTTCGAACCGGGAATGATTACCACATCGGCTTTTTCAATTTCTTCCGGATTGGCGGTGTAAAAGAGGTTGATTTCCGGAATCCGCTCCAGCACGTTGAAGTCGGTGAAATTTGATAGGTGGCGCAATAAAACTACGGCCACATTCAGGGTTCCATCTTTTGTCTTTCCCGATTTGTGATCGATTACCACCGAATCTTCGTCGTCGATGTGGATGTCCCGGAAATAGGGCACCACCCCAACAACCGGAATGCCGGTTAATCTTTCGAGTATTTGTCGTCCTTCAGAAAATAAGTCAATATCACCCCTGAATTTGTTGATCAGAATGCCTTTTACCAGCGCCCGTTCTTCAGGAGGCAAAAGTTGCAGGGTTCCGTAAACGCTGCCAAACACGCCGCCGCGATCGATGTCGGCCACCAAAATCACGGCGGCATTCACTTCGAGCGCCACCCGCATGTTGGTGATGTCTTTGTCGCGCAGGTTAATTTCCGAAATACTTCCGGCGCCTTCCAAAACCATCGGGTTGTATTGTGCCGACAAGATTTCGTAGGCGTGCATCGCTTCGGCAAAAAGCGCATCGCGGTTTGTGCCCAGAAAATATTCCTTCGCCGACTGATTGCCGATGGGCTTTCCGTTCAGCACAACCTGGGCGTTTTGGTTGCTGGTTGGCTTCAACAGAATCGGGTTCATTTCGCTTCGTGGTTCAATGCCGCAGGCTTCGGCCTGAACGGCCTGCGCACGCCCCAGCTCCAGTCCGTCGGTCCCGGCAAACGAATTGAGCGACATATTCTGTGCTTTAAACGGCGCGGGCGAATACCCATCCTGTTTGAAGATGCGGCAAAATGCAGCATTGATAATACTTTTGCCAACGTCGGAGCCGGTTCCTACAAACATGATCGGGCTTAGCATTGATTTTACAGGTTTATTTTCCATTCAGAATCAAGATTGAATTGAACCACTTGTCCGTATTCTATCGGCGTGCGAAAAGCCTCGTCGGGCGTTTTATCCTGAAGCAGGCACATCAACGCGCGGAGGACGCCGGCATGTGAAACCACTAAAACATGATGAAAGGGCTGCTCTTTCAGAAAAGTTAAAAATGATGAGATGCGGCGCATCTGGTAGGCAAACGATTCTCCTTTCGGGCAAACAGCGTGCACGTAATCGGCAAACCAGGCTTTCCCTACGGATGATTCAAAAATGGCATCCCAGGTAGTCATTTCCCAGTCTCCAAAATCGAGTTCGGTGATGCGGTCATCGGGCGTCACGCAGAGCTTTCCGGCCAGCTTTCCGGCCAGTTGCGTGCAGCGTTTCAGCGGGCTCGAAAAAACAGCGTCAAACATTTCATTCTTTAGTTTTTTCCTGACCCGATCCGCTTCGTCGCCAAATGACGAAGCAACTGCAACGTCCGTGATTCCGTAACAAATGCCTTTGGGAACATCCACCGAAGTATGCCTGACCACCGTTAGCTTCATGATGCAAGCGTTTGATAAATGACCAAACCAATGTAAATTTCAAGCTCCGCAATTTGCTGAAGTGCACCCAGGCAATCGCCGGTATAGCCACCCAGCTTTTGGGTAATGTATCTCCTGAACAAAAAAGTTGTCAGGAGCAAAACCGGAAGAATTGTCGCAACAAACAACGCCGGAAGAAATGTGAGGAAAGCTAAGCCAAAAAAAAGCGCCGTCAGTAAATCGACGGGTTTTCCTTTTTTGCCAACGGGTTTGGTTTTGCTGGTGGCATCGGCCCGCGCATATTCCGAAAAAAAAATAATCAGCACGGGCATCACCCGGCTTAGCGAATGGGCCGCAAGCAATGCCAGTGGAATTCGGGTCACATCGAGCGACGAGAGACTCATGAATTTGGTGGCAAGCATCGCAACCAGGCCAATCGACCCATACGTGCCGATGCGACTGTCTTTCATAATTTCGAGGATTCGCTCGCGGGTGTAGCCGCCCCCAAAACCATCGCAGAAATCGGCAAAGCCATCTTCATGAAAAGCCCCACTAACGAAAATAGTGGCGGCCATGCTCAGCAAAATGGCAAGTCCGGCTGGCATGATAAATTGCAGTCCGTAGAAAACTCCCGCGCCAATTCCGCCAATGAGCCATCCGATAAACGGAAAGTAACGGGTCGCACGGTTCAGTATTTCATCGGAATACGGCAAATTCTTCGGAACCGGAATCCGCGTATAGAACATGATGGCATTCAGGAATATGTGCAGTTGTTTCTTCATGGGTGTGTTGCCCTAAACAGTATGAAAATCATTAATCCAGTCATCCTGAACTTGTTTCAGGATCTCATGTTGCGGTATGCCAGATCCCGAAATGAATTCGGGATGACGCCGTTATCTTACTCTTTATTCGACACTCCGGCAGCTTCAAAACTGGCCATTTCATTCAGGAAGTTGACGGCGGCCTGAACAACAGGAAAAGCCAGCGCGGCGCCGGTTCCTTCACCCAAACGCAGATCGAGCTGAAGCAGCGGGCTGGCATTTAAATGTTCCAGCATTAGTTTATGTCCCCGCTCGTCGGACGAATGGCAAAATACGCAATTCTTTCTGACATCGGCATTCATTTCGATGGCGGTTAATGCAGCCGCAGTCCCAATAAATCCGTCGATGAGCAAAACCATTTTGCGATCACAAGCTTCGAGCATGGCGCCAACCATCATGGCAATTTCAAGTCCGCCGAAGGTAGCCAATGTTTCCTCGGGCGTCAGCGGATTGTGCTTTTGGGAAACCTCTTTCAGAATTCTCATTTTATGGGTGAAATGTTCTCCATACATGCCCGTTCCGGCACCGGTACAGTTTTCAACCGGAAGGTTCAGAAACCGGTGCATCAGGAGCGACGAAGCGGAAGTATTACCAATGCCCATTTCCCCGAAACCAATGATGTTGCATCCGTTTCCGGCTTCGGCAGCTACCAGTTCCCGCCCTTTTTGCATGGCTTCAGCACATTCTTCTTCAGTCATGGCTGGTTCGCGGCGCATGTTGCGGGTCCCGCGGGCAACTTTGGCATCAATCACCGGAATGCCTGCAGGAAAATCATAATCGACACCGGCATCCACGACTTTCAGGCTGATACCGTTTTGGCGGCAAAAAACATTGATGGCAGCGCCGCCAGCTACGAAGTTCATCACCATTTGCCATGTTACATCTTTGGGGAATGGACTGATTCCCTCTTCTGTTAGACCGTGGTCGCCCGCAAAAACCAAAATAGCTGGACTCTTAAGTTCCGGCGTCAGTGTATTTTGGATCATCCCGATTTGAAGCGCCACATCTTCAAGTTTTCCGAGTGAACCCAGCGGTTTGGTTTTAAAGTCGATTTTGTGTTTAAGTTGTTCTTCGAGTGTCATTGGGTTGTGTTTTGTATGTTGTCGTTGTTGTATTTGTTGTCCGGTTCAAAGTGTTTTCTTCATTCTTTATCCTTCTTCATCATGGTCTTTGAATTTTATATGATACTACCAATTAAGGTGTTTAAAATTAGTAAACTGAATACTGTAACTGGTCACTTGATCTTTACAGGTATTCCCGCAACCATCAGGAAAACTTCGTCGGCGCGGGCGGCGATATACTGGTTCATCCATCCTTGTAAATCTGCAAATTTCCGGGCCGATTCTTCCGCCGGATGGACGCCCATCCCGAGCTCGTTGCTCACTACAATCAGGTTCATATCTTTCGTTGCAAAACGGTCCCATTCGGCTTTAGCTTCTTCGAGCGAACGGTCGGCATCGAACTGATTGTCGAAAAAATAGTTGGTGAGCCAGAGCGTGATGCAGTCGAGCAAAACCGTTTTCCCATCCACCAAACACAACGACAAGCATTTTTCTTCTTCCAGATTGGTCCAGTGCGGGCCACGGTCGTTTTGATGTCGTTCAATGCGGCGGCGGAAATCGTCGTCCCAAACGCGTGCCGTTGCCAGGTAAACCGGAGTTGGACTGGCCGTTTCGGCCAATTGCTGTGCAAACCGGCTTTTACCCGAACGGGCACCACCTGTGATGAATGTTATTTTTGCCATCTTTTTGTATTTAAGTAATGAGAATAATTTATTCTTGCATATTCATGAATACTCACCCCAATCCTTCGACAAGCTTCGGGGTCGCCCCTCTCGCGCAAGAGAGGGGAAAAGCATCGCAGATGCGCGGGGTGAGTTGAGACCAAACTCAAACTTAAATGCGACATTATTTTGGCCCCTTTGCTTAATTGAGCAGATATTTTGAAACACCTGCTCAACGGTCTTTTTTAGGGTTTTGGTGTGCCGTCAACCTTCCAGGAGCAAACATCCTGAACAAACCTCCAGCTCACCGTGTCGCCCGGATTTACCGGCTGCTCGATGGCCAGTTTCGGTTTTTCCCCGTTCACTTTATAGTACCAGGCCACCTTGCCGCGTTCGGCTTCCACCTGATCAATCTCGGTAACAAAAACGAGACTTCCAACCGGATGAGTCTTCACTTCGGCAACTTTTTGCAAAGCCTCCAATGCGGTCAGGGTTCTTTCCGTTTCAAACGAAACCCGTTTCAATTCGTGCTTGCCGCCAAAATCGATCTCGACTACAACGGGCTTGTTTGCTGTTGTTTGCCGGTCTTTTGCCTCAACCGCAACCGAAAACGCCAGGATGACCAGTGACAAGATTGCTGTTTGTTTCATAATCGTGCTTTTTATGGAGGCTGTCCAAAAACTGAATTCTTGATAGCGGAACTTACAATTTATAACTACTGTTTCACCCCTCCAAACCTCCCCTAAAGGGGCGACTTAGAGGTCCCCTTTAGGGGATTTAGGGGTTTTACTGTTGTCGTTTCTTGTAAATTGTAAGATTCTAATGACTTGAAACTTTGTTTTTGGACAGCCTTCAGTAATTTGTCGTTTAAAACGTATAGGCCAGTTTGGCTACAATGCTTCGGCCTGGCATGTTGTACCCGTCTTTTTCAGTGTAATTCTCGTCGAGCAAGTTGGCGACGGTAATCCCGAAATTGATTTTTTCGGTGAAAGCATAGCCAATAGAATAGTCGAAGAGCAGGTATTCCGGATGTTTCAGGATTTTATCCGTTGCTGTGTAACCGCCTTTGGTGTAATAGTCGGTAGCAACAATACCGGGACGAAGCGCGCTGAACGAATCTTTTTCGAGACGCGATCCGATAAAGCGGCCGTTCAGTTGCATGTTAATCCGACTTTTGGCGCGGTAGCGAATTCCAAAATTTCCGTTTGTTTTGCGCACATACTGCATGTCGCGGGTCAGATTTTCGGTACCAACCATTTGGGTAAAATTGTTCCGGAGCATCCAGGTGAAATTGGCATAAGCTTCGAGGTTGAGCGATTGGGTAAACAACTGCCCGAAATTCCATGCCGAAACCAACTCGATGCCTTCCATGCGCGAATGATTGGCGTTGGTGTAGGTGTATTCGCCCGACTCCATCTTTTCTTCCACAATTTTGTGATCGTAGTAGGTGTTGAAATAAGTTAGGTCAACTTTCAGACGGTTCGCTTCCGACGAATAATTAAGACCGAAATCTGCTGTGCGCGATTTTTCCGGATCGAGGTCTGGATTTCCGACATACGATTTTCCTGAAACAGTATATTTCCCTGCCACTTTGAAGGCATCAGGAACCGAAAAAGCTGTTCCTAACGACGCATGTGCTTTTACGTTTTTCAGGAAACCATACTGAACGCCCACCGATGGGTTTAGCGTGTTGTAGCTGGCATCAGCTTCCGGCGCTTTTAAGCCATCGTTGGCGTCGATGTGATAGGTAAAATGGTCGAAACGGGCACCGGCATTGGCGCTCAGATTATTTGCCGCGAACGAAAGTTGTGCAAATCCTGCGACATTGGTAAAACGGTTGTTCGGCTTATACGGATCGGCTGGAGTGCCAACTGCCGAAAAACGGTTCGACTCGTAGTTGTAAACTTTGGAGTCGTTGCCCACCAACAGATCAAACAGTCCGAACTTATGCCCATTCTGAAGCTGGTAGCCATATTCTTTCACTGTGCTGTTAAAACTGATAAAGCCTTTGTCGGTATTATCCGAATAGTTCGGATTCTGGTCGTTGGAGTAATACGGACTAAACCGGAAGTGATTTTTGTCGTTATCCTGTGTCAGGTTGAGGTACAGGTTCAGGCGGTTAACGTCTTTCTTTCCTTGTCCGTAGGTTCCCCAATAGTTACCGGCAGTTTCTACGTCGTAGGCAAATGTATACATACCTTTAGCGTTGATTTTCCACTGCTGGCTGATGTTGTAATTCGTACCTGCCGTAATCGAATTCAGCTCATACTGAGAATTATCCATGGCATCGCCATACGAAGCTTTGTCGAGCATCAGTTTTTCAGTATCCGAAAGTTTTAACAGATTTTTCTTCCCAATGCGGTAATCTTTAGCCTGTTCCTGATGATTGTATCCCAGGTCGAAACTCCATTTTTCGCTTGATGCCCCGCTGAAACCTACAGAATATTTCCGGTATCCGAAGCTGCCCGATTCAACTGACACATGTCCTTCAGGAACTGCTTGTGTTTGTTTGGTGATGACATTGATCACGCCTCCCATAGCGTCGGAGCCGTAAAGTACCGAATACGGGCCTTTCACAATTTCGATTTGTTTTACATTGTCGAGCGGAATGGTGGCCATGTTCGTTGTCCCGGCCGGTTTCCCATCAATCAGGAGCAAGGTGTAGCTGCGCGAATGGGCGCTTGGCGAGAAGCCTCGCATACCAACGGC